>JAYSPJ010000286.1:0-3358 GCA_043722155.1 Bradyrhizobium sp. | reverse complement strand
AAATTCCGCTTGGCTGAGGTCGCGGAGTGGCTTCTCCGACAGGTCGACGGCGCTTTCCTCAAAGCGCGGTGCGATCATTGTTGCCATAATTGGTCTCCTCAAGCCTTGCGGATGTGCAGTTCGCCATACTCGCCGACGGTCAGAATCTGGCCGGGCAGCATGAATGTAGTAGACGATTTCTCGCGAACAATCGCCGGGCCCTCAATGCGATCGCCAAAGAGCAGCTGGTCGCGATGGTATTCGCCCGCCTCGACCGGCTGTTCCGAGATATAGTTCAACGTAAGCATCCGCGCAGGCCCGGCCGATCCGCTCTCGCGCCGGCCAAGTTTGGGATAATGAACCTTTTCGGTCGGCATGATCGCCTCCAGACGGTAGGTTACCCCTTGAACCGGCATGGCGGGGAAACGGTTCCCATAGCGCTGTTCGTAGACGGTGTGGAAATTTTCAATCATCCCGGCGATGCTGCCCGCCGTAATCGGCCCCGCCGGGATCGGCACGAACGGGGTTTCCCAACTTTGACCTAACAGGCGCCCGTCGAAGGCGCGCGTGAAGGTGGGCTCGCCCGCCGCGTTCTTCAGCCGGCTGCGCATCTGCACTTCCATGTCGCGAAATACCGCCTCGATCTCGGCTACGGCGTCGGGCGTCAGCACGCGATAGGCGCTGCGGCTGTCGCTATAGGTCTGCTCCGAACTGACCAGGCCCAAGGCCGAGAACAGGCCCGGATGGGGTGGCACGATGACCTCGGCGAACTGGATATGGTCGAGCACCGATGGCAATAGCATCGGACCCGCCGCTCCGAACGCAACGAGCGAATATTCACGCACATCGACGCCGTGCTGGATGGCGACGTTGGCCAGCCCTTCGGCGATGTTGACGATGCCCACGTGGTAGGCATAGCGGATGCGATCCTCGATCGGCAGGCTCGATTCCAGCGCTTCGAACGCCTTGACCGACAAGCCCTTGTCGAGCTTGATCCGGCCACCGGCGAAACCGTCCGGATCGATTACCCCGATCAGCAGGCAGGTGTCAGTCATCGCCGGCTGGGTGCCGCCCTTGCCATAGCAGGCGGGCCCCGGGTCGGAGCCGGCGCTGCCCGGGCCGACCAGCAATTCGCCCGCCGGGCTGATGGTCACCAGGCTGCCGCCACCCGCGCCGATGCTCGACACCTCGACCGACAGCGCATTGACGACGAGGTCATGCTCGAGTTCGAAGGTGGTGTTGACGAACGGCTGGCCATTGCTGACAAGGCTGATGTCGCACGATGTCCCGCCGATGTCGGCGCACAGCAGATTGGGGGCGTCGATCAGCTTGCCGAAATGCGCGCTGCCGACGGTGCCGGCCGCAGGACCGGCAAAGACGATTTGAAACGGCCGCTCCATCGCCGCTTCGGCATCGAGCAGCTCGGCGGCGCAATTGGCGTAGTTGAGACTGCCCTTGAAACCCATCTCGCGCAGGCCGTGGTCGAGCTTGCGGGTATAGTCGCCATAGATGTGGCGCATGAACACGTCGATCACGGTCGTCGACGCGCGCGCATATTCCTTGGCAAGCGGCGAGATGTTGCTGGAGATAGAGCACGGGATGTCGCCCAGCTCCTCGCGCACCAGCTCGGCCAGGCGTTGTTCGTGGGCGGGATAAACATAGGCGTTGATCAGGCAGATAGCGATCGCGGTCACGCCGCATTCGCGCAGCACGGCAAGCTCGGCGCGGGCCTGCTCCTCGTCCAGCGAGATCAGCACCTTGCCATCGCTGAGCACCCGCTCGGCGATCCCGCGGCGCAGATAACGCGGCACCAGGGGGCGCGCCGCGTCCCCGAACGGCCGGCGCCAATGCGGGTTGGTCTGTTCCGAGGGTGGGCGCCACGTGCGCCCACCGTCGAGCATATCGCGCTGCCCGACCGTGGTCAGGAAGCCGATCTTGGGCAGCTTGCGGGTGATGACGGCATTGAGCCCGTGGGTGCTGGCATGATTGAACACGGTCGCGTCTTCAGCACCGATCTCGCGCGCGCCCTCCAGCACGGCAAGTTCGGTGTCGCGGACGTTGGTCGAGACCTTCACCGTCCGGATCTCGCCGTCCTTGATTGCTACGACGTCGGTAAAAGTACCGCCTACGTCCACCCCGATCAGCATGATGATCCAGTCCTTTTTTCTACTCGCCGCCGCGCTCAGCTCAAGTCGAGTCCCTCGGACAGCAATGTGATCGGGCCGAGCCGGCGCCACGGCTGCCGGCTGATTGTCTCGAGCGTTTGCTGGTTCTTGATGACGGTGAACCAGCCTCCCTCGGACAACACCGGATAGCGGCGGAGCTCCGACAGCTTGTGACCGGGAAAGTCGCGGCTAAGATAGATGCCCAGCGCAGCGAGGTCATCCTCGCTCACCGCTTCGCGCAGCTGGACGATCGAATCGTCGGCGATGGCAGATACCATGACGGAACCTCCTAAAAATTATAACCCAGCGTCACGCCATAGGTTGCAGGCTTGCCCGTGTAGCGGGTGAGCGTGTCGAAGGCCGGCGAAACGTTGTTGTAATAATACTCGTTGAAGATGTTCTTGCCCCAGAGCATCGCACGCCAGTTCTCGCCGCGCAGCCCAAGACGGGCGTCAACCAGCGTGTAGCTCTTGATGTCGAACTGCCGCGCCAGATTGCCGCCGATGATCGCGCTGGTTCGCGAGCGGTAGGTCACCGCCACGCCCGCGACGAGGTTGAGATCGGCCGACAACGGCATGTTGTAATCGACGTCGCCGTTCAGCTGCCACTTGGGCGTATAGGGCATGTCAGTACCGCGGAAGTTGGTATTATCGACCCCGGCGGAATTGATTCCAGTGAACTCGTCGACCCGACCTTTGATGTAAGTTCCGTTGGCGCTCAGCGTTAGCTCGCGCGTTGGCCGAGCGACCACCTCGATTTCGCCACCGATAAGATGTGACTTGGGAATGTTCTGGACGGCATCGAGCAGCTGGAAGATCGGGTCACGCGTGCGGCTGCGCAGTTGCTTATTCTTATAGTCGTAATAGAAAACAGCGCCGTTCAATTGCAGCTTTCGATCAAGCAGACCAAGCTTGAACCCGGCTTCATAGGCCAGCACCGACTCCTGCTTGATGAACAGATATTGCGTGAACAGCGCGGCACCGATCGTCGGGAAATTGCCCGACTTATAGCCCTTGGTGATATTGGCGTAGAACAAGGTATGCTCAGCCGGCTTGAAGTCGATGCCGGCCTTGTAGGACAGATTATCCTCCTTGGTCGAAGCCGCGAACTCGCCCGGCAAGCCGGGGGCCACCCCGTTGACGGTGATCGGGGCTCCGGCCGAGTCCTTCAAATTGTTGAGCGGGTAGCACAGACCCGGGGAGTAAGGTCCGGCC
>JAYSPJ010000285.1:0-4572 GCA_043722155.1 Bradyrhizobium sp. | reverse complement strand
GCACGGCGCCAGCCGCTGGCGGCCGCGCCGGTGCCGAACCGCGCCGATGTGGGACCGAAAGGAGCCGGCGATGCGATCTGACGCTCCGACGCGGCGCCGCGTCATTACGATTTTCGCCGCGGCGGCAGCCAGTGCCGTGGCTGGCGGCCCTGCCCGGTCCCAAGAGGCCGACTACGAATGGCACGGCACTGCGATGGGGGCTGACGCCACCATCCTGTTCAACGGGATTGATTCGAAAACCGCCCGCAGCGCCATCGCCGCCGCGGCCACGGAAATCGACCGGCTCGAGGACGCGCTGAGCCTGTTCCGGGACGACTCGGAGCTGCGGCACCTGAATCTTGACAAGGTGCTGCGCGCGCCGAGCGGGGACATGCGCCGCGCGCTGGCGATGGCGCTCGACATCGCCAGCCGCAGCGGAGGTTTGTTCGATCCGACCGTTCAGGCGCTCTGGGAAGCACATGTGGATTGGTTTGCCGCGGCGCCCGATGCCGGTCTGCCCCCCGACGGGCTCATCGCCAAAGCGCGGGCGGCGGTCGACTGGCGCCGGATTCGGATCGGGCCCGACACCATCCGGATCGGAGCCGATCAGCGCCTCACGCTCAACGGCCTCGGCCAGGGTTATGTCACCGACCGGATCGCGGACCTGCTGCATTCACGGGGCCTGAGGCATATTTTCGTCGATCTTGGAGAGCAACGCGCGGTCGGGCCACGTCAGGGCGGCGCGCCATGGCTGGTCGCCCGCGCCAATGCCGCGCCGTTCGCACTGACCGGCGGCGCGCTGGCAACATCGGAGGGCGCGGGCTGTATGCTAGGCGCTTCGGGCAAGGCGCATCATCTGTTCGACCCGCGTAACGGCCGCAGCGCCGCACACTGGAAGAAAATCACGGTGCACCATCGCTCCGCAGCCGTCGCCGACGCGCTGTCGACCGCCCTCTATGCTGCCTCCGCCGGCGAAATCGACGCCCTGCTGCCACGCTTTGCGGGAACGGTGATCTGGGCCACCGACCACGACGACCGCGAGCGGCAACGGATTTCGCCGCCGGTCGATGGGACCGTCGGCTGAAATCCATCCACCGCAGCCGGCTGCGAAGACCGCCAGCGTCGATCGAGAACGCTTTGGTTACTTGGTCTTGCCTTCAGCGTCGTACTGCTTGAGGTGGGCCCACAGATTTTTGGCCTCGGTCTCATTCTTGATGCCGGCAAACACCATCTTGGTACCCGGAATCTTGGCCTTGGGATCCTTGATGTACTCCATGAACACTGCCTCGTTCCAGGTGATGCCGGAATTCTTGTTGGCATCGGAATAGTTGTAGGCGGCCACCGTTCCGGATTTACGGCCATCAAGGCCGTTCAGCACCGGACCGACCTTGTTCTTTGCCGTCGGCCCCACATCATGACAGGTGGCGCACTTCTTGTACGAGGTCGCGCCGGCCGCCACGTCCTGCGCGACCGCACTGCCCGCCCATACAATCGAGATCGCGACCGCAGTAATAACTCGCTTCATATTCTCCGTCTCCTTCTGCTGGATGTCTTCCACCCCGTTTGACTTGACCGGAATTCGTAAAGTTCTGCTTTCACTCGGGGTAAGTCCCCAGCGCATTGTATAACCTCGTATTGCGGGGTCTCGAAGCAAACATTCGTCGAAGCAGGCGCTGGCTTGAAATCCTCCATGGAGGCCGCGTAACTCGTCCAGCAGGCGCTCAGGATCGTTCTTGTCAATGAAGAGTTCGAATTTATCTGGCTCGCACGCGCGGCATCCTTGACCGCGGTCAAGGATGCCGCGACCGGCAACAGAAATATTCCGGCATGTCCGGGATTCGGGGCCGTCGCTCGGCCAATGCCCCGTTCTGCGTGCTTCCGCCTCGATCGGAACAACCTCAGGCGCAGCGACGGCGTGCCGCCGTGGCTTGTCGCCGCCGACCACGAAATCCGTGCGGATTCAGGACAATCGATGCTGAGAGCGGTCCTCACCGAGCCGATGCCTTCCGTTCAGCCCACCGCGCGCCTTGATTCGATCGCTGGCGATCAGATTGCGAAGCTGTGCGACTTCGCTGACGACGACGTCGGACGCACGAACGTCCACGCCCACCAACCGAAGTTTGGCAAACACCCGCGACAGCGATTCCGGCTTGAGGCCAAGCCGTCCCGCAATCAACGCCTTGTCGTAGGGCAGAGAAATCGTGCACGACCCGTTCATGTTTGGACACAGCGCGGCGAGGAATTCCGCCACACGCTGCAGACCACTTTGCGCCGAGAGCTGCTCGACGCGTTGAACCAGTCGATGAAGATGCTGCGACGTCGAAGCTATCATCGCGATGGCGATGTCCGGCATTGCGCGAATGCAGGACATCACATGGTGAGCCGGGATCAGAACGACCCGGGAATCGGTAACGGCAGAAGCCGTGGCCGGATAGCGGCCCCCTGCGAAGGCGACCGCCTCGGCAAAGCTCTCGCCCTTGGTCAGCACATGAAGCACCGCTTCGTCGCCGGCGGGCGTGATCCGGTACAGCTTGATCCAGCCCTCGATGACGATGAAGAAGGCCGCCGCGGGCTCGCCTTGCCGGAACAGGGCGTCGCCGGGGTCGAGTTCGACGACAGTTGCGGGCGCAAGAAGGCTCTGCACCGTCCGCGGGTCGAGACCGCAGAGCACGGCAGTCTGTGAAGCCGTTCTCAGATCATCCGGCGTGGGAGCTGCCATGGTTTCAATCCTTCGGTGGTGTGGACCTCCGCCTGCTTCGTTGCCTGCACCTTGCAGACTAACGGCTGCGCAGGAAACAATTTGACCTAGATCAATTTGCTGGGGCGAAAGACTGGATTTCTGGGGTGCGCCTTAACGTGATGCGATAACTTCGCGCAGCGCCTTCAGGAAGGCGTCGCGATCGACGTGATGTTCTCCGCACGCGTCGTCCACGGTGTGGAAACAGGCGATCGGACAGCCGATACATCCCATCCTGAAATCGAGAAAGACGCGGATGGTCGCCGGCCAGTCGTTCATGACGTCGTGCACCACATCGTCGAAACCGATCGGCATAGGCGCCTCCGATGTGGAATTAATTCACGACCTGGCCGCCCCGTCTTTGTCGAAGCACAACCTTCACGGCGATTCCGTCCACCGGGCATGGGGCGCGGGGAAAAATGCGGAACCCCGTTATCTTGCATCGCAACCAAGAACTTGATTCGCGATCGCGCCGCAGCGCCGGGTGGGGGCCACATGCAACTTCGGATTCTCAAGGGACCGGATTTATTCGGCGGCGAGAGCCTGATCGACCCGCACAAGCCCAAGCCTGTCCCGGACATCGGCAAGAGCTCTGGAGAGGCGATGGATCGGTGCATTATCGTGATATGGCGACGGCGTGATCCGCAGCCGCTCCATCCGTGGCGTGGTCGCCTCGATACCACCAGAGAATCGCGCCGCGCCGAAGACATGTCGAACTGAACGCACGCGAAAACACTCCTGTGTACAGGCGCGTGCTACGATCGCGTTCGAACGCCCGGCCGAAACTGGATAATTCCACTGATTCAATGGGTCACGGAGCCGCTGGCTGGCGACGCAGTGCTGATCGCACCCGTCTCCACTGAAATTCCCTGCTAACAGGGAATTTTACAGGGAAATTTGCGATTCCGAGGCTCCAAGAGCCAAGTTTGGAGCAAAAAACCGCTGCGCCGCAGCGGTTTCTCTCGCAATTCCCTACGCAAACTAACAGGCAAAATATTTCAAAGAACGGGGAATTTTAAAGCGGTATCAGGGAATTTCACCTCCGAAAATGACTTATGCCTAGCGGCCAATATTTAGCCCTATCCGAGTACGATCCGCAGCCGATGGATCGCGCCGTCGTCAACTAAAGGTATCCCCGCCGGGCGCGGCTGTAAGGCGGCGCCGTCGAGCTCCGCAAGGGCGACGCCGCGGCTGACGCCGGACGGATTTTCAATAGAAATGTCGTAGCGTGCGGTTCGGTATCGAAGCGTGATTTCAAACCCCGGCCAGGTCTTCGGAATGCACGGATCGAAGTGCAGCGAGGTCCCAATGATGCGCAAGCCAAGAATGCTCTCAATGCCGGCGCGCTGCATCCATCCCGCGGAACCGGTGTACCATGTCCATCCGCCGCGCCCGACATGCGGCTCCACCGCGTAGACATCCGCCGCGACAACGTAGGGCTCGACCTTATAGCGATGCGCATCCGCTGGGGCGCGTGCGTGATTGATCGGATTGAGAAGCGAAAACAGACTGGCTGCCTTGTCGCCCTCGCCCAGTTTCGCCAGAGCCATGACCGACCAAAGCGCCGCATGGGTGTACTGGCCGCCATTCTCACGAATGCCCGGCGGATACCCCTTGATGTAACCCGGATCGAGCGAGGTCTTGTCAAACGGAGGCCTGAACAGCAGCGCGACGCCATCCCGGACACGGACCAACTCTCGCTCAACTGCCACCATCGCTCGTGCGGCACGTTCGGGATCGGCCGCGCCCGAGATGACGGCCCATGACTGGGCGATAGAATCGATCTGACATTCATCGCTCGCTGCCGATCCCAATGGCGTGCCATCGTCGAACCAGCCGCGCCGATACCAGTCGCC
>JAYSPJ010000284.1:0-3022 GCA_043722155.1 Bradyrhizobium sp. | reverse complement strand
TGATCCCGAAGAGCGTGCTGACGACGTTTCCGGAGCGCAAGCGGTTGAGCGTTCACGCTCTGGCGCGAACCGAAAACTGCGCGCAGACCGTGCTGATCTGGCGCAAGGGAGCGGGTTCGGCCAACGTCAGGGCAATGGAGGAGATTCTGCGGGGCGGTTCGCGTCCCCAGCAAAATTCCAGATAGGCTGATGGAAGTATAATAGATCCCGCGTTTGCGGGAACGACGAAGACCCTTACCTGTTCTTGTTCACCGGCTTGCGCTTCTCGATGAACGCCGCCATGCCTTCGGAGCGATCCTCCAGCGCGAAGGTCGAGTGGAACAGGTTGCGCTCGACGTTCATGCCTTCCGACAGCTTCGTCTCGAAGGCGCGGTTGATGGCTTCCTTGGCCATCGCAGCCGCGGGATGCGACATCGAGGCGATCTTTTCCGCCGCTGCCAGCGCTTCCGCCATCAACTTGTCCGCGGGCACGACGCGGCTGACCAGGCCCGAGCGCTCCGCTTCGGCGGCATCCATCATGCGGCCGGTGAGGCAGAGGTCCATCGCCTTCGATTTGCCGACCGCGCGGGTCAGCCGCTGCGTTCCGCCGATGCCGGGAATGGTGCCGAGCGTGATTTCCGGCTGACCGAATTTGGCGGTCTCCGCGGCGATGATGATGTCGCACATCATGGCGAGTTCACAGCCGCCGCCCAGCGCATAGCCGCTGACGGCGGCAATGGTTGGCTTGCGGCATCTGGCGACGCGGTCGCCACCGATGGCGGTGAAATCGCTGGAGAACATGTCGATGAAGGTTTTCGGCTGCATTTCCTTGATGTCGGCGCCCGCCGCGAAGGCCTTTTCGCCGCCGGCCAGCAGGATGCAGCCGATCTCATCATCAGCCTCGAGATCGTCGACCGCCGCGGCGATCTCCCGGAAGACGCCGAACGACAGCGCATTGAGCATCTTCGGGCGATTCAGCGTGATAATGCCGACCGCGCCTTTGCTTTCGACAATGATGTGTTCGAACGTGCTCATGATCCACCCCGGCGCCTGATTGCGCGGGCAATGTGCCCGTTGGCGGGATGGGCTTCAAGTGGGTTGAATCCACGAGTATTGCCCTCCTCCGGGGGGATGACGGCGGCGATTACGCCATGAACATGCGCGCGGCGGAGGCCATCGTCAGCAGCGCGCCGAAGGCGATGAAGATCTTCCCGATCAGCGAGGTCTGGTCCCAGGTGGAATCTTCCTTGCTGCTGGCCATGACAGGTGCGACGGGGGCGGCGGGCGCCTCGGCCGAGGCCATCGCCAGGGTCGGCGCAGCTGACCTGCTTGCCTGCAGCGCGCGGTCGACATCGTTGAGCTGATCGGCGGCGACCACCTGGGTCTCGGCGACCGGCTGGGTGTCAGCCGGCTTGTCCGCGGCGGCCAGCAGCATCGTGTTGGCCTTCGCCGACATCGCCCTGGCGCTGCCGGCGGGTGCCAGCTGAGCGTTGGCGTTGGCGACCGATGGCGGGATCACGGTGGAACCGTTGCCGGTGTCATCAGCGACGTCGGTTGCCTTCCTGGCCGTCGAGGATTTCAGCGCCGCCTTGCCGGATTTTCGGTGCGCGTATTTTTTCAAGTGGCGCGACCTGGCGTATTTGTTGAGCGCAACCGGCGTCCCCGTGGCTTTTTCGGATTTTGAACTTGCGGTCGCAGTGTCAGAGCCCGGTGCCGCCTGCGATGGCCCCGTGAAACACACAAAGAGCCCTGTCGCTAGGATCAATGCCGAGCGCCCGCTGGCTTTGCTGATCATTTGGCAATCTCCCCATCTGCCCGCCCCCAAGGCGAAATGAGACCCCACCGCGTGTCCGCAGCGCGGCAGAAAAAGGGAATCTTCGGGCGAGTCCGGGCGAAAGCAGGGCAGCGACGCTCTGCCGGGGCAAGCTGTCCCCGGCACTCATTCGTAAAAACATCCTGCAGCCGATGCGGCGGGTGTCAGCGGAACCGATCGATGTTAAGAGCCGTCGGGTGCGGAATTCGCTGTCGCGATTCCCGAAGCGGGGTGCGACGGTTTCAAGGCCGCCGGAAGCTGATATCACGACTTCGTGATTGCCGGCTCCGGGCGTAACAAATTGAAAGATCGACCGAATTGCAATATGGGAGCGCGCGTGCGCGAAGGTGAGGACGAATGGACCGGCCTGATGCGGTTGGCCATTTCAGGCGACGATGCGGCGTATTATCGCCTGCTCAAGGCCGTCACGCCAGTGCTCCGGGCCGCGGCGCGCCGCGGTCTGACGCGGGCAGGGCAACCGGTCGATCAGTCCGAGGACATCGTGCAGGATATTTTGTTGGCGGTGCATCTGAAGCGGCACACTTGGGACACCAACGCGCCGTTCGCGCCATGGCTGTTTGCGATCGCCCGCAACAAGCTGATCGATTCGCTGCGCCGACGTGGCCGGCGGGTGTTCGTCAACATCGACGATTTCGCCGAGACGCTGCCGGGCGAGCCGGTTGCGGAGTCTGCGCCAGCCGGCGAGGTCGCGGCCCAGCTGCAGTCTCTGCCGACGCGTCAGCGCGACGTGCTGCAGTCGATCGCGGTCGATAGTGCGTCGATCAAGGATACGGCGAAAAAATTCGCGATGAGCGAGGGCGCGGTGCGCGTGGCGCTGCATCGCGGGCTTGCCAGCCTCACCGCCAAACTACGGGGACAATGAGAATGGAGACCGACCGGCTCATTCGTACCCTCGCCGCCGATAACGCCCACCGCGCGCGACCGGTCGGGTTCGTGCTGGCGCTGGCGCTATTGTCAGCGGCGCCGGTTTCGATAGCGATTTTCTTTGCGGGGTTTGGCTTTCGCCCGGACATCGGCATTGCAATGCATAATCCGTTCTTCGATTTCAAGTTTGTGGTGACGCTTGCGATGGCGATTTCGGCTGCCGCCGTCAGCTTGCATCTGTCGCGGCCGGAAGCCTCGCTGCGCGGCTGGGGATGGCTGCTGCTGATCCCGGCGGGACTTCTCGCAGTCGCAATCGGGAGCGAGATGATGATGCCGCAGCGGCTG
>JAYSPJ010000283.1:0-20478 GCA_043722155.1 Bradyrhizobium sp. | reverse complement strand
GGCGGCATGTCGTTTCACGGCGGCTTTCTCGGCTGCGTCGCCGCTGTGATCCTGTTCGCCCGCAAAAACGGCGTTCCGATCCTGTCGCTCGGCGACATCACCACCGCGGTCGCACCGATCGGTCTGTTGCTCGGGCGGCTGGCCAATTTCATCAACAGCGAATTGTGGGGCCGGCCGGCGGATTCCAGCGTGCCCTGGGCGATGGTGTTTCCCAATGGCGGACCGCTGCCGCGCCACCCCAGCCAGCTTTACGAGGCGGGGCTCGAGGGTATCGCGCTGTTCGCGGTCCTGGCGGTGATGATCCGCATGGGCGCGCTGAAGCGGCCGGGCCTGATCCTCGGCAGTTTCATTGCGGTTTACGCCTTTGCCCGCATCGCCGGCGAATTTTTTCGCGAACCCGACCCGCAGCTCGGATTTTTGTGGGGCGGGCTGACCATGGGTATGCTGTTGTCGGTGCCGATGATCATTGCCGGAGCGATCCTGATTGTGGCGGCACGGCGCCGAACGCCGCCGAACCAGTTAACCAGCCAAGGGACGACGTGACCGAATATTCGCCGCTGCAGTCCGAGATCAAGAAACTGATCAAGTCCTCCGGCCCGATGCCGGTCTGGCGCTACATGGAACTGTGCCTGACGCACCCCCAACACGGCTATTATGTCTCGCGCGACCCGCTCGGGCGCGAGGGCGACTTCACCACCGCGCCCGAAGTGAGCCAGATGTTCGGCGAGTTGCTCGGGCTGTGGGCGGCGTCGGTGTGGAAGGCAATCGGTTCGCCGCCGCTGCTGCGGCTGATCGAACTCGGACCGGGCCGCGGCACCATGATGGCGGACGCGCTGCGCGCGCTGCGGGTGCTGCCGCCGCTCTATCAGTCGCTGAACGTCCATCTGGTCGAGATCAATCCGGTACTGCGCGACAAGCAGAAGGCGACACTGTCCGGCGTGCGCAATATCTTCTGGCACGAGAGCATCGACGAGGTCCCCGAGGGGCCCGCGGTGATTTTCGCCAACGAATATTTCGACGTGCTGCCGATCCACCAGGTGGTGAAGCGCGAGACCGGCTGGCACGAACGCACCGTCGAAATCGACGACAACGGCAAGCTGACGTTCGGTGCCGCACCCGAGCCCGTGCCGCGCTTCGAAGTCCTGCTGCCGCCGCTGGTGCGCGCCGCCCCGGTCGGCGCGGTGTTCGAGTGGCGGCCCGATGCCGAGATCATGAAGATCGCAACACGGGTGCGCGACCAGGATGGCGCGGCGCTGATCATCGACTACGGTCATCTGCGCAGCGACGCCGGCGATACCTTTCAGGCCATCGCGCGCCACAGCTTTACCGACCCCTTGAAGAATCCGGGTCAGGCCGACGTGACGGCGCATGTCGATTTCCAGGCACTGGTGCGCGCCGCCGAGGACCTCGGCGCGCGGGTCCACGGCCCGGTGCCGCAGGGCGATTTTCTGAAACGGCTCGGCATCGAGACCCGTGCCGTCACCCTGATGGCGAAAGCCACCAACGAAGTTTCCGAGGACATTTCGGGCGCGCTGAAACGGCTGATCGGCGGCGGCCGCGGCGGCATGGGATCGATGTTCAAGGTGCTCGCGGTCACCGAACCCCACCTCGCCGACGTGGCCGGGTTCCGCGACGAGAAGGACGAAAAGCAGGATGCCAGGGCGGCGGTGCCATGACGCTGGAATCGCCGCTGCTCTCGGCCATTCCCGGCCTGCGCCACGCCTTCTTCAGCCGCGAGGGCGGCGTCTCCGGCGGCATCTATGGCAGCCTCAACGGCGGCGTCGGCTCGAACGACGATCCCGCCCACGTCGAGGAAAACCGCCGCCGGATGGCGGAGCAGCTGGGCGTGAGCCCGGCGCATTTTCTCAGCCTCTGGCAGACCCATTCGCCCGATGTCGTGGTGACCACAGGACCCTGGCAGGGCGCCTCGCGGCCGCGCGCCGACGCCATCGTCACCCGCACCGAAGGTCTCGCGATCGGCGCCACCGCGGCCGACTGCGGACCGGTCTTGTTCGTCGACCCCGGCGCGCGCGTGATCGGTGCGGCGCATGCGGGGTGGAAGGGCGCGCTATCAGGCATTCTGGAATCCACCATCGCGGCCATGGAGCAACTCGGCGCCGAACGAAGCGGCATCGTCGCCGCGATCGGCCCCCTGATCCGCCAGCACTCTTACGAAGTCGGCGCCGAGTTCGTCGAGCGCTTCATCGAGGCCGATGCGGAGAACGGGCGCTTCTTCATTCCCTCGGCGCGCGAGGGCCATGCGATGTTCGACCTCGCCGGCTTCATCCGGATGCGGCTGGAAAAGTCAGGGGTTCTCGTGATCGACGACACCGGCATCGATACCTATTCCGACGAGCGTTTTTTCAGCTACCGCCGCTCGGTGCATCGCAAGGAGCCGGATTACGGCCGCCACGTGCATTCGATCGCGCTGGAGCGCGAGTAACGTCCCGAGACTGGACATGCGGCTGCCCTAGACCTTAATGCGTTTTAACGATATCGCTCTGATGTCATGACGGACACTCTCGCACCCCTGTTCGGGACCGCCACCGGCCCCCGGATCGCATCGCGCGCCGCCATTGCGGCGACGCTGCTTGCGATCGCGTGCGGGCTCGGCGGCTGTGCCAGCGGCGGAGCTCCGGGCGGCTCCTTTGCGGTGGCCGGCAGTGGACCCACGGTGGCTTTCGAATCGATCGACGGCCCGCCGCCGCAGGTGTTCGAGCGGATGGTGAGCGTGCTCGACAGCGAATCGAAGCTGCGCAACCTGCAGGTCGTCTCCCGCGAGGGCTCGGCCGCCTACCGGGTGCGCAGCTATCTCGCCGCGCAGGTCAGCCGCGGCCGCACCACCATCGCCTGGGTCTGGGACGTCTACGACCGCGACCAGCAACGCGCGCTGCGCCTCAGCGGAGAGGAACCGGCCGGCAAGGCCGGGCGCGACGCCTGGGCCGCGGCCGACGATCTCCTGCTGCGGAGAATCGCGCAGGCAGGTCTCAGCGGTCTCTCCGGCATGATCAACGGGACGGCGCCGGCGGAAGCGCCTGCTCCTGCACCCCTCCCTGCGCCCGCCCGGCGCGGCCCGGCGGTAGCGGGCGCCCCCGCACCGGTTTCGGACGGGATTACGTTTACGGTCAGTTCCCTCGGCAGCGATAGCGCCCTGGGTTACAGCGGCCATTAACGAAAAACGCCCTGCGACCTGATTTTGCGCAGGAAAACCTGATTCACGGGTTGCCAGCCGGACACCCTCCTTGATATCACCTCGCTCGTCGAAACGCGCCGGTTCCGTGGGTATTCCGAGATGCTGAACATTGTATCCAGCAAGGCGCGGGGAGAAGCCGTGATGTCGGCCAAGAACGGCTCCATCAAGCTGGTCGCGGGCAATTCCAACCCGGTCCTGGCCCAGGAAATCGCCCAGCAACTGGGCCTGCCGCTGACCAAGGCCGTCGTCCGGCGCTTCGCCGACATGGAAATCTTCGTCGAGATCCATGAGAACGTCCGCGGCTCGGATGTCTACATTATCCAGTCGACGTCGTTTCCGGCCAACGACCATCTGATGGAGCTCCTGATCATCACCGATGCGTTGCGCCGGGCTTCGGCGCGCCGCATCACCGCGGTGATCCCCTATTTCGGCTACGCCCGGCAGGACCGCAAGGTCGGTTCGCGCTCGCCGATCTCGGCCAAGCTGGTGGCCAACCTGATCACCCATGCCGGCGTCGACCGCGTCATGACGCTCGACCTGCACGCCGGGCAGATCCAGGGCTTCTTCGACATCCCGACCGACAATCTCTACGCCTCTCCGCTGATGGTGCGTGACATCAAGGAACGCTTCGAGCTTGGCAACCTCATGGTGGTGTCGCCCGACGTCGGCGGCGTGGTCCGCGCCCGCGGCCTCTCCAAGCGCATCAACGCGCCGCTGGCGATCATCGACAAGCGCCGCGAACGCGCCGGCGAATCCGAAGTCATGAACGTGATCGGCGATTGCGCCGGATATACCTGCATCCTGATCGACGACATCGTGGATTCCGGCGGCACGCTGGTGAACGCCGCCGATGCGCTGCTCGCCAACGGCGCCAAGGACGTCTACGCCTATATCACCCATGGCGTGCTGTCCGGCGGCGCCGCGGCCCGTATCGCCGGCTCCAGGCTGAAAGAGCTCGTCATCACCGACTCGATCCTGCCGACCGAGGCGGTCAGCAAGGCGCCCAACATCCGCACCCTGTCGATCGCCGGACTGATCGGGGAAGCCATCGGCCGCACCGCCGCGGAAGAATCGGTGTCGAGCCTGTTCGACTGAGATTTCGGGGTTGGATTGCTTCGGCCTGCTGGCCGCGTAGATTCCGTTCGAGTAGTTGCCGGTCGTCACGATCGACGACGCCGAAGTGGTGGTGACGTTGACGGTCGAGCCGTAAGCAGATCCGCCGCCGCTGCTGTATCCGCAGGACACGAGGGTTCTCGCGATCGACCTCATGTCGATGGTACGTCGCCGACAACCCTGCTCCTGCGCGCGCTGGAACAGGCTTAGATGGCGGCCGACCATCAGCCCCAACCTTGAACCGCACGCCAAGGCCGCATAGGCTCAGTTCCAAGATCGCCTGCTGAGCGGTTTTCAACAAGAAGCGGGACACCCCCCATCGATGCAGTCCACCGAGCGGCGCCCCTTCACCCACCGCCGGGGCCTGGTCATCGTCACGACACTGGCCACGGCCTATGTCGCCAGCCATTTTTTCCGCGCCTCCAACGTCACCATCGGGCTCGACCTGATGCGCGACCTCGCGATCGGGCCGGAAGCGCTGGGCGCGCTGACCGGCGCATTCTTTTTCGGCTTCGCCGCGATGCAGATCCCCTGCGGCTTCCTGTTCGACCATTTCGGCCCGCGCCGCACCGTGGTCGGCATGCTCGTGCTCGCCACCACAGGCGGCGTCATCTTCACGCTGGCGACGTCTTGGCCGATCCTGCTCACCGGCCGCGTGCTGATGGGCGCGGGCTTCGGCGCCATGCTGATCGGCAGCATGGTGGTGATCTCGCGCTGGTTTCCGCCGGACCGCTTCTCCACCCTGGTCGCGATGGTGCTGTCGATCGGCCTGCTCGGCAATTTGCTCGCCACCACGCCGCTGGCCTGGGCCGCGGAGGCGATCGGCTGGCGCGCCGTGTTCGGCGCCGCCGTGGTTTTCACCGCACTCGCCGCGGTCGCAGTCTGGCTGGTGGTGCGCGACGCGCCGCCCGGTCACCCGTTCCTGGACCGCACCGCGGAGCCGCCGCGCGTGATGCTGCAGGGCCTGATGGAGGTGCTGCGCAACCCCCGCCTGCGGCCGATCCTGGCGCTGAATTTCTGCAGCTATGCCTGCACCTTCACCGTGCAGGGCCTGTGGGGCGGCCCGTTCCTGCGCGAGGTGCACGGCCTGAGCGCGATCGCGGCCGGCAACGTGCTGCTCGGCGCCGTGATCGCCTACCAGTTCGGCATGCTCGCCTTCGGCCCGCTGGACCGCCTCCTGGACACGCGCAAATGGATCGCGATCGGCGGCAATCTGGTGACCGTTTCCATGCTCGCGACCCTGGCGCTGGCGTCGCAGCCGCCGGTCTGGCTGCCGGTCGCCGCCATCCTCCTCATGGGCTTCGTCTCAGCCGCCAGCACCATGGTGCTGGCGCATGGCCGCGGCATCATTCCGGACCGGCTGATCGGCCGCGGCATGTCGACGCTCAATACCGCCGTGATGCTCGGCGTCGCCTGCATGCAGAGCTTGTCCGGCATCATCGTCGGCGCCTTCGAACCGCTGGCCGATGGCGCCCGCTCCGAGGCCGCCTACCGCGCGCTGTTCGGCGTGCTCACCGCGGTGCTGATCATAGCCGTCGCGATCTACAGCCGCTCGCAGGACGTCAGGCCCAGCGACGAAATGCGCGCTCGCCTGAAAGCGCACGAGGCTTGAACCTCGACCAGGTCGACCGATTCCCGAAGACACGCATCGGTTGCATCACCCCGCCCGTTTCCTGCTACAAGACGCAGTCGCGTCGAACCCGCTACCGCAGAACCGGCAAAACCGATAGGATGGCGGGGTATAAGGCGAAAGGGACACAACGTCAGGCCCAGTTCACTTGTGAAATGCAGCTTTCCCGTTCAAGCTAAATTTTTGAAATGACTGTAAAATGTGGTTTCCCATAATTGCGTGGATCGTGTTGGTGAGTGCATCGGCATTTTTTGCTGGCGCAACCCTCGATCTCGATCCGGCTCAGATCTCGATTCATTTTGCAGCATTGCCAGGTCCGCAGCGGTTCGCGCTCGGCGCCATCATCTTCACGACCCTGGCGCTCATCGGGTCATCCGTATGGCAAACCTACAGCCTCGCGCGCCAGAACAGGTTGTTGCGCGATCGCCTGAAGGGCCTCCGACAGGGCACCTTGATCGCGCATGGGTCGCAAAATCAGTTCGACGCGGCGGTCCAGCATCTCGTCGACAGCAACCCCGAGGAAATCATCGTATCCCTCGAGACAACGCTCACGGACACCGAACAAAGGGCAATCCTGCAGCAGAGCCGGAGCGAATCCGTCGATATGCAGGATCGGCTCGACGACATCCGGCGCCGCCAGCAAGCCCTTCGAGAGACGATCGGCGTAGTCGCCGAAAAGCGGCGGGTTATCGAACCCGTCTTCGGTGAACTGAAGGATCGGCAACGGCAGCTCGAGAGGTCGCTCACGGATCTCGAGATCGACGACAACAAGAGAAATCTCGGCGATCGCCTGAAGGAACTGGATCATGGCGTATCGTTGATCCTCGAACGGAAAAGCCTGCTGCAGGAATCACTGACGACGCTGAACCGGTTCAAGGAAGAACTGGATAAATCCCAGGCCGAGCTCGTGCCACTGCGAGCACCGGATGCAGGCATCGACGCCCTGATCGCTGAATTGCGCGTACGTCGCGATCAATTGACCGCCACTCTCGATGAACTCGAATCCCGCGGCGATGAAAAGCTCGGCTCGTTTGTGGAGGCGCTCTCCAGGAGCAAACTCGAGATCGAGCAAAGGGTTGCCCGCCTGGATGACAGCTTCAATATTCTGGATGCGATTCGCCTGGATTTTGAAGAGCTCAGGGAACGCCGGGCGCATCTGGAGCGCTCGCTTGCCGAGGTCGAGACCGATCCGAGTGGCATGAGCCTGATCGATCGGCAGAACGCCCTGAACGAATTCATCATACACTCCCGTTTGCGTCTCACCAAATTACAGGATTCATCGGCGACGCTGAACCAGTTCAAGGAAGGATTGGTCAAGTCGCAGGCCGAGCTTGTGGCCTTGCAAGCGCCGGTCTTCGGCATCGAGGCCTTGATCGGTGAAGTGAATAAAAGTCGCGATATCCTGATCAAAACCCTCCGTGAGATCGAGTGCAAGGGGGATGAGGAGCTTGGTTCGCGCGTGGAGGCGCTCTCCAGGAACAAACTCGAGATCGACACGAGAATTGCTCAGGTTTTCGAGAATTTCCAGAAACTTGATTCGATGCGAAAGGATATCGGGGAGATATTCACGAGCATCAGAGGCACCCTCAACAGAATAGGTTGAAGTGCACGAAAATGCCGGAGCCGACAGCGGACATTGCCGCGTCCGCCGACCCTTCATTCAAATCCGGGCCGCGGCACCAGGTTCATCAGCATATTGGCATAGCCGCCATCGACGGTGATCTCGTCGCCGTTGACATAGGAGGAGCGGTCGCTGGCGAGGTACAGAATGGCGTCGGCGATGTCCTGCGGCATGCCGATCCGCCGCGACGGCACCACGGCGGCGCGGCGTGCGGTGACCCCTGGCGTATCGTAGAACGACTGGCTCATCGGCGTGATCACCATGCCGGGGCTGACGACGTTGCTGCGGATGCCCTGCGGTCCCCACTCGCTGGCGAGTTGGCGCGACAACATGATCACGCCCGCCTTGCTGACGCTGTAGGCGCCGCTCTGCGCTTGCGCGTGGCTGCCGGAGATCGAGGCGACATGAACCAGGCTGCCGCGCCCGAGCGCGCGCATCTGCCGGCCGAAAATCCGGGCGCAGAGGAAGTAGCCGGTCAGGTTGACGGACAGCACCGCGTTCCATTCCGCCAGCGACAGGTTTTCGAGCCCGCCGGGCCGCAACACCGCGGCGGTGTTGACGAGAACGCGGCATGGTCCCAGCGCCTTCTCGATGGTTTCGGATGCGGCGGTCACGCTGTCAACGCTCGAGGTGTCGCAGCGTGTCACGACATGGTCGCTGGATATTTCAAACAGCTCCGTTCGCGTGACCTCGAGGCCGCGCTCGTCGAGATCGATGGCGGCGACACGAGCGCCGGCGCGGGCGAGACTCAACGCGACGGCCCGGCCGATGCCGCCGCCGCCGCCCGTCACCACGCAGACGCGGCCTGACAGGCCGAGCCAGTCAGAAGAATGTTGTTCGGTCATCGTTGATGGCTCCCGTTCAGCGACACGGTAGCATGCCGGAATTTGTAGGGAGGGCAAAGGCACACTTGCGCCGTGCCCACCATTTTTCAACGCTGGTGGGCACGCTTCCGCCTTCGCTGCTACGGTGGAAGCTTTGCCAACCCTACGATATAATCCCGCGCTGTCCGCGCCGGCGCTCGACCGTGATCTCCGCCAGGATCGACATCGCGATCTCCTCCGGCGTGATGGCGCCGAGATCGAGCCCGGCGGGCGCCTTGATGCGGTCGAGCGCCAAGGCGTCGATGCCCTCAGCGATCAGTTTTGCGCGCAGCGCCGCCATCTTGCGGCGGCTGCCGACGAAGGCGTGATAGGCGGCGTCGGTCGCGACCGCCGCCCGCAAGGCCGCCTCGTCGCCCTTGCCCTGCGTCGAGACCACGATGAAGCGTTTGGCCTCGTTGAGCTGGCCGAGCGCATAGCCGTCGATCAGCATGTCGGCGTCGGCCGTATCAGGCAGGTCGGCGGCGGGTGCGGCGACGGTGACGTGATAACCGAGTTGCCGCGCTTGCGCGGCCAGCGACAGCGCCACCGGGCTGACGCCGAGAATGACCAATGAGGGATGCGGCAGCACCGGTTCGACGAAAATATCCATGGTGCCCTTGCTGGGGCACATGTTCTGGGCAAAACGCACGCCGTCGCGGTTCTCGCCCGGCTTGACGCCGAGTTCGGCCAGAAGGTCTTCCGGCTGCACCGAGACCATGCGCGGCTCGCCGTCGGCGAGCGCTTCGCGCGCGGCCTTCAGCACCGCGCCGCGGGCGCAGCCGCCGCCGATCCATCCCGCCACGATGGTGCCGTCGGGGCGGATGATCGCCTTGGCGCCGGCCTTCGCGGCGGTCACCGACACGGTGCGGACCACGGTGGCAAGAACAAAAGCCTGATCGGCGGCTTTCATCTGCGCCACCAGGTCCATCACTTCGACATGCGCGGTCATGGGCGGGCCTCCTGTGACAGGTTCACTTCACCTCTCCCGCTTGCGAGGGAGGTCGACGCGCTCAGCGGCAGCCGAGCGTGTCGGGTGGGAGAATCTCTCAACCAGTGCATCTGCCGATGTACCCCCACCCCGGCCCTCCCCCGCAAGCGCCGCAAGCGGGAGAGGGGGGCGCACTGCCGTTGCTGCTACAACTCCATCCAATCTCATCCAATCGATCTTCACAGCTTCGCCAGATAGGGTTCGAGCGCGGTCAGGCTTTGCAGCGTGTTGGCGGGCGCGTAGAGATCGACATGCGGCAACGCCGCCTTGATGCCGGCGGCTTCCGGCGCATAGCCCTGCCACGCCATCATCGGATTGAGCCAGACGATGCGGCGGCAGCGTTTTGCCAGCGCCGCCATCTCGCGGCCGAGCAGCGCGGCGTCGCCGGTCTCGTAGCCGTCGGACACGATCATCACGCAGGTTCGCGAATGAATCACCCGCGCGGCATGCCAGCGATTGAAGGTCTGCAGACTCTCGCCGATTTTGGTGCCGCCACCGGCGCCCTGCGCCATGATCGACAGCCGATCCAGTGCGCGCGCGGAATCCTTTTCCTTCATCGCATCCGACACGTAAGCGAGCCTGGTGTGGAACAGGAACGCCTCGGCCTCGCGGAACTCGTCCAGCACACCGTGGATGAAACGCAGGAACACGCCGGTATACATGCTCATCGAGCCGGAGGCGTCGAGCAGCACGACGAGGCGCAGTGGCTTTTCCTTGCGCTGCCGCTTGACCAGATTGATCGGCACGCCGCCATGGCTGATGTTGCTGTGGATGGTTCGCCTGAGGTCGAGCCGGTAGCCGCGCCGCCGCGCCAGATCGCGGCAGGTCAGCCGGGTGCGCATGGTTTTGGCCAGTCGCGCCGCGACCGCGTGGGCCTCTTCGATCTGCTCGGGGTCGGCCATCTTGCGGAAATCGATTTCCTGGAGATTGTCGGCGCGCGACGCGCCTTCCATGCGGCCCTCGCCGGCGCGGTCCTCGGGCGCCTCGTCGGTGGACGGCACCTGGTCCGTCGCCGCCTCGCTGCCGCCGCGCTCGGACTTGTTGTCCCGCAGGCTCTTCAGCGACGGGCTGTTGGCCGCCTTCGCCGAGCCCATGGTGATCGATCGCGATCTTATCCGTTTACCCAGCCAGAAGGCGTCGAACAGGCCATCGAATTTTTCCCAGTCGGATTTGCGCGCCGAAAACAGATGCTTGAATGCCGAGCGCAGCAGCCCGGGTTTGGCGGCATAGCCCGCGGTCATCAGCGACGCCGCATCGCGGCCTTCGTGCAGGCCGACGGCAAAACCATTGTCGCGCAGGGTCCGGAGAAACGCCGCGAGTTTGGCCGAGACGAGACGCGAGACTTCGTCGAGTTCGTCATAGCCGGGATAGGCGCCGCAGCAGCTCATGCGACTTTCCCCAGCAACCGTTCCGTCACCTCGCGGGTGACGCGCGACTTGTCCTCATGGGTCTTGAGCAGGCACATCAGGGTCTCGTGCACCACTTCCGGGGTATCGTGCAGGTCGCGCACGCCGAGCCCCACCAGCGCCGCCGCCCAGTCCAGCGTCTCCGCGACACCCGGCACCTTGCGCAGTTCTTCCTTTCGGATGCCTTCGACCAGCCGCGCGATCTGCAGCGACAGCGAGGCGCCGGCGCCCGATATCCGCGCCATGATGATGCGCGCCTCGCGATCGACGTCGGGATAATCGACATAGTGATAGAGGCAGCGGCGGCGCAGCGCGTCCGACAGTTCGCGGGTGCCGTTCGAGGTCAGCACCACATGCGGAATCGTGGTCGCCTTGATGGTGCCGAGTTCCGGGATCGAGACCTGGAAGTCCGACAATAGTTCGAGCAGGAACGCCTCGAACTCGTCGTCGGCGCGGTCGATCTCGTCGATCAGCAGCACCGGCGGCTTGTCACGCCGGATCGCCGCCAGCAGCGGTCGCTCCAGCAGGTATTTTTCCGAAAAGATCTGGTCCTCGATGGCGTCGGCATCCTCGCCGCGATGCGCCTGGATCGCGAGCAACTGCCGCTGGTAGTTCCATTCATAGAGCGCGGCGGATTGATCGAGCCCCTCATAGCATTGCAGCCGGATCAACTCGGTCGTGTGCACTGCCGCCAGCGCTTTCGCCACCTCGGTCTTGCCGACGCCCGCTTCGCCTTCCAGCAGCAGCGGGCGCTTCAGCAGTTGCATCAGCGAGATCGCGGTCGCAAGCTCGGCGTCGGCGATATAGCCGCACGCCGCCAACGCTTGCGCGATGTCTTCGCGGGTTTTCATGGGCGAGGCGTTGTCCTGTCTACGCGATTCATCGCCGCTGCTCCCGGCATTTTCTCCCCCCGCGCAGCGGTGGGGAGGGGTCGGGGGTGGTGCGGCGTTCACCGAAGCAGCGGTTCCTGCCGATTGACCCCCCACCCCCGACCCCTCCCCGCCACGCGCAAGGGCGTGTGGAGGGAGGGGAGATACTACGCAGCGAATACTCCCAGATCCTTCGCCGCCTTCCAGTTGCGCCAAAAATCGTGTGGCATCTGGATATGCGTGCTTCCCAAAAACGAAAAGGCGTCGTTGACGGCGTTGGAGAACGCCGGCACGCCGCCGACATTCGGGCTTTCGCCGACGCCCTTGGCGCCGATCGGATGGTGCGGCGACGGGGTCACCGTAAAATCGGTCTCCCAGTGCGGCGTCTCGACCGCGGTCGGCATGAAGAAATCCATGAACGAGCCGGTCACCACATTGCCCTCGTCGTCGTAACGGATTTCCTGGCCCATCGCGATCGCGAAGGCTTCGGTCAGCCCGCCATGGACCTGGCCCTCGATGATCATCGGGTTGATCCGGGTGCCGCAATCGTCGAGCGCGTAGAAGCGCCTGATCTTGTAGACCCCGGTATCGACGTCGATGTTCATCACGCAGATATAGGCGCCGAATGGATAGGTCATGTTGGGCGGATCGTAATAGCTCACCGCTTCCAGCCCGGGCTCCATGCCCGGCGGCACCGAATTATAGGCCGCCCAGCAGATGTCCTTCATCGACATCGTCTTCTCCGGCAGGCCCTTGACCCGAAAGCCGTCGATATCCCATTCGAGGTCCCCCTCGTGCACCTCGAGCTTGTAGGCGGCGATCATCTGCGCCTTGGCCTTGATCTTGCGCGCCGCCATGGCGATGGCGGCGCCCGCCACCGGCGTCGAGCGCGAACCGTAGGTGCCGAGCCCGTAGGGCGCGGTATCGGTATTACCCTCCTCGACCATGATGTCGTCGGCGGGAATGCCGATCTCGGTGGCGATGATCTGGGCCCAGGTGGTCTCGTGGCCCTGGCCCTGGCTCTTCGATCCGACCCTGGCGATTCCGGCGCCGGTGGGGTGCATGCGGATCTCGCAGGAATCGAACATCGCGATCCCCAGGATGTCGCAATTCTTCGACGGGCCGGCGCCGACGATCTCGGTGAAGAACGACACGCCGAGGCCCATGATCTCGCGGGTCTCGCCGCGCTTGAACGCGTCGCGCAGCAAAGCCTGCTCCTTGCGCAGGCCGGCATAGTCGACTGATTCCATCATCTTCTTCATCGCGGTGTGGTAGTCGCCGGAATCGTATTCCCAGCCCAGCGCCGAGTGATACGGGAACTGCTCCGCCTTGATGAAGTTCTTCAGCCGCAGCTCGGCCGGATCCATCCCGAGTTTTTGCGCGAGGATGTCCATGCCGCGCTCGATGCAATAGGCCGCCTCCGTCACCCGGAACGAGCAGCGATAGGCGACGCCACCGGGCGCCTTGTTGGTGTAGATGCCGTCGACCGCCACATGTGCGGTCGGGAAGTCGTAGGAGCCGGTGACGATGTTGAAGAAACCGGCCGGCCACTTCGACGGATCGGCGCAGGCGTCGAAGGCGCCGTGATCGGCCAGCACATGAACGCGCAGGCCGGTGACCTTGCCTTCCCTGGTCGCCGCGATCTCGGTGGTCATATGATAGTCGCGCGCGAACGAGGTCGCGGTGAGGTTCTCGATGCGGTCCTCGACCCACTTCACCGGCTTGCCGGTGACGATTGAAGCGACAGCGGCGCAGATATAGCCGGGATAGGCGCCGACCTTGTTGCCGAAACCGCCGCCGATGTCGGGCGAGATCACGTGGATCTTGTGTTCCGGAATTTTCGCGATCAGCGCCACCACGGTGCGGATCACATGCGGCGCCTGGAAGGTGCCCCAGATCGACAGCTCGCCCCTGATCTTGTCGAACGAGCAGACGCACTGGCAGGTCTCCAACGGCGACGGATGGGTACGGTGATAGGAAAGCATTTCCTTGATGGTGACATCAGCCTTCCGGAAGGCGGCGTCGGTGAGATCCTTGTCGCCGACCGTCCATTCGAAGACATGGTTGTGATGCTTGCGCGGCCCGTGCGCGCCTGACGTCTTGCCGGCGAGATCCTCGCGCAGCACCGGCGCGTCCCTGTCCATGGCCTTGAACGGATCGATCACCACCGGCAGCGGTTCGTATTCGACCACGACCTTGTTGATGCCGTCATCGGCGGCATAGCGGTCGGTGGCGACCACGAAGGCCACTTCCTGATTCTGGAACAGCACCTTGCCGTCGGCCAGCACCATCTGCACGTCGCCTGCCAGCGTCGGCATCCAGGCGAGGTTGACGGTTTTCAGCGTTTCCGCGGTGATGACCGCCAGCACACCCGGCACCTTCAGCGCCTCTTCCGAATTGATCGATCTAACCCGCGCATGGGCATGGGGCGAACGAACGAAATCGCCGTGCAGCATGCCCGGCAGTTTCAGGTCGTCGACATAATTGCCCTTGCCTTGGGTGAAGCGGATGTCCTCGACGCGCTTGCGCTTGCAGCCCATGCCTTCGAGTTTGGCTTCGCGTTGTTCCCGCGTGGGAGTCATGTCGTTCATTCCGCAGCCTCCTGGAATTGGACGCCATTGATCTTGGCGGCGGCGTACTGGATCGCCTTGACGATGTTCTGATAGCCGGTACAGCGGCAGAAATTGCCGGATATGCCCATCCGGATTTCCGCCTCGGTCGGTGACGGGTTCTCCTGCAGCAGGCGCTGCGCGCGCAAAATCATGCCGGGGGTGCAGAAGCCGCATTGCAGCCCGTGCATCATCCGGAAGCCTTCCTGCAGCGCCGACAGCGAACCGTCGGCATTGGCGACGCCCTCGATGGTGGTGATGTCGGAGCCCTGGGCCTGCACCGCGAACATGGTGCAGCTCTTCACCGACATGCCGTCGATATCGACGGTGCAGGCGCCGCAATGGGTGGTCTCGCAGCCGATATGGGTGCCGGTGAGGAGCAGGTTTTCGCGGATGAAGTGCACCAGCAGGGTCCGCGGTTCGACGAGGCCTTCGACCTCGGCGCCGTTCACCTTCATGGTCACATGGGTCTTTTGGGTCTTTGCCATCGGTGTCCCCCTTTAACTTGCGCGCGCGGCGGCGCGGGTCAGCGCCCGCGTCACCATGATGCCGCCGACATGCTTGCGGTATTCGACCGGGCCGCGGGCGTCCGCGGCCGGCGACATGATCGCCACCGCGGCCGCGGCGGCCTTTTTCAGCGATGCCGCGTCGAGGCTGGTGCCAATCACGGCCTTGGCCGCATCGACCGCGAGCAGCGGCGTTTCGTGCAGATTGGTGAGACCGATGGCGCAACTGGCGACCTTGCCGCCGGCCATGGTCAGCACCACCGCGGCTGCGGCGGTGGCGTAGTCGCCGACCTTGCGCTTGAGTTTTTCGTAGGCGTAGCCGTGACCAGCCGCCCCCGCCGGAAGCGAGATCGAGGTCAGCAGTTCCCCGGGCTCGAGCGCCGTAAAATAGGCGCCCTGGTAGAAGTCCGAAGCCGCGATGTCGCGCCCGCCTCCCGGCCCTTCGAGCCGGTAGGTCGCGCCCAGCACCAGCATCAGCGCCGGCATGTCGTTGCCGGGATCGCCGTTGGCGACATTGCCGCCGATTGTGCCGCGGTAGCGCACCTGCGGATCGGCGATCAACAGCGCGGTTTCATTCAGGATCGGCAGCGATGTCTTGATCTCGTCCGACGCCAGCAATTCGTGCTGGGTGGTCATGGCGCCGATCACGATCCTGTTGCCGTCGCGGCGGATGCCTTTCAGCCCGGCGATGCCGTGCAGGTCGACCAGATGTTCCGGGGTGGCGAGCCGGAGCTTCATCATCGGCACCAGGCTGTGGCCGCCGGCCAGCGGGCGGGCTTCGTCGCCCAGGGTCGAGAGCAATTTGACCGCATCGGCCACGCTCGCGGGCCGGTGATAGCTGAACGGGCCAGGAATCATCGTCGCCTCCTCCATCTGTCTTTTTTGAATTGCACCCATCCGTTCTTCTAAAATGGGCACTGACGTTGGCGGCAGGCTGTTCCCGGAATTTTTCACAGGCAAGGCGACGCCAGTCGCGGGCTCACAGGGTCAGGAAATTCGCACGAAATGCGGAAAGACGCGCACGAAATGCGTCAGGCTTGGCGACCTAATCGACTAGGCATGCCGCCTTGCCAACCCGAGCCTCGCCTTGACCTCCGCGATCTTGGCCCGGCTCACCGGCACCCGGTGCGGCGACGGGCCGTCGAGTTCGATCACCGCGCCGTCGCCTTCCTTGCGTACGAAGGTGACGTGGGGGATCGCGACGATGTGGCTGCGGTGCACCCGGACGAACAGGCCGGGATCGAGTTGGGCCTCGGCTTCCGAGATCGACCACGGGCACATCCGCTCGCGGGTGCCGTCATGCACCCGGGTGTAATGGGCGTCGGCCCGCACGCTGCGCACCTCGGCCGAATCGATGAAATGGGTGCCATTGGCGCCCTCGACCGGCAGGCGAGAGGCCGGGGCGGCGCGGGGCGGCTGGCCGAGGCCGCCTAGCGGCGCCGGCATCAGCCGCGGCGACGGCACCGGCGGCTCGCGCAACGCCGGTTGCAAATCGGCGACAGCCGTTTCGGGGGCCGGATCGATCGCCACCGCGGCCGCCGCAACCGGTTGGCGGCGCGGATCCGGCACCAGCGACAGCAGAAAGCCCGCGGCGATGACAAAACACAGCACGGCGACGATCACCGCGAGCATTTGCTGCGACGCCGCCAACCCTCCGGCATGACGATGCGCCGCCTCCGACAGCGGCACAAAATGCATACCGTGCATCGCGGTGTAGTGCATGCCGGACACCGCGACGCCGAACGCGATCGAACTCGCCACCAGCCGGACGCCGTCCTGCCGGGCCAGGAACGCGCGCAGGCCGCCATAGGCGGTGACGATCGCGATCAGAATCGACAGCAGGATCATGGGAGTGTCGTGCGCAATGGCAAAATGGCCGGCGAGGCCATGGATGCCGACATAATGCATGCTGGCGATGCCGGCCCCGAGCAGCACCGCGGCCCAGACCACGCGCCGCAGCGACGGTTCGCCGATGCTGACGAAGAACAAGGATACCCCGACCACCAGCGCGCAGATCAGGAACGAGATGATGGTGGGAAGAACGAGATAGACGGTGTCGGCCGGGATCGGCGCCGCCAGCATGCCGACGAAATGCATGGTCCAGATGCCGACCGCGAGGAATGCGGCAGCGCCCGCCAGCAGCAGGCGACGGCTGACGCCCGGCGTCCCGCGGATACGCGCCGCGAGGCCGAAGCCGGTGTAGCCACCCAGAATCGCGATCACCACCGAGAGCGCGACGAGATAGGGATCGTGTCCTCTAAACATGACCGTCTCGGCCGCCCGTCGCCGCGGACGTGCCTCCTCCCGCGGCCGAGTTTACAGGCGCGGCGGCGGGAATGACAATGAATCCCTGCGCCGAGGTTGAGCGCAGCAGGGAGGAGCCCCTTCACCTCGCCCCGCTTGCGGGGAGAGGTGACCCGAGCGCCGCTATCTTGCCGGGCTCACCTAGGTAATTCCCGCCGCGACCTGACCGCGCAGCCGTTCCAGGCTGAACAGCGTGTTGGCGCAGGCTTCCGCGACCTCGACGCCCTTGATCGCAAAATGCCGGCGGAAAAAATCGAGATGCGCCGCACTCTCGTGAAACTGCTGCGGCGTCAGCACCGCGGAGAAGATCGGCACTTCGGTGCGCAGCTGCACATCCATCAGCGCCTTGATCACGGTGTCGGCGACGAATTCATGGCGGTAGATTCCGCCATCGACCACCAGCCCGGCGGCGACGATCGCGGTATAGCGCCGCGTCTTGGCGAGGATCTGCGCATGCAGCGGGATTTCGAACGAGCCGGGCACCTCGAACAGGTCGACATTGGTGATGTGGCGCGCCGCGATCTCGCTGAGGAAGGCGATGCGGCATTCCTCCACCACCTCGCGGTGCCAGGACGATTGCACGAAGGCGACCCGCTGCGGTTTGGCGAACCGCGGATGCGCTGGCGCAGGTGGACGATCGTTGGTTTCGGGGGATTCGACTTCGGGTTCTTGCAGCATCTGATTCATGGCTTTCCTCTTTCAGGACCAGAATCAGGGCACACGGAACGACGCGCCGCGCACAATGCGGCTGTCGCGACCGTTCTCTTTCATCCGGACTTTAACCGTCGGCTTCGGATTCACACCGAATCTGCTGACCCTTCTTCCCCGGGGAACTCCAACAACGGATTCCTCGGGTAAGGAGGCGCTCGCGGGCTTGGGCTGCTTCACCCTTACCGCCGGTGGGGACTTTCACCCCGCCCTGAGAACATCGGCCGCCCGGTATGAGCGGCCTGAAAGGAACTATGGCGAATGGCCGGGACGCCAGCAAGCGCCTTCCGCACCGAGAATCCGCATGTCCCCATGCCGCCAGAGCGAGACTCCCGCCGAAACCCGGGCCGTGCCCGGACCTGGAAATCAACGATTGAGGCCCGTCGGTCCGGCGCACCACGGCTGCATTCGGCGCGCCGGACTCGCCCCGCGCGAATCCGATTCCGGTTTGTTCTCAAATTAACAAGTGTGTCCGCGATCAGCTGTGGATGAGCGCCGCTTTGCCTGTGGACGGAGTCCCCGTGCGGTTGCGGAGATTCTGCAAATCACATCACTTGATCCCGGCAAGCCTCGGGGGGACCCAAGGGATTGCATCCGGCAGCGACGCGTCATGTCAGCGCGTGTCGGCCTGCTGCGTGCGTATCAACCATCGTATCTCCGATACAAAGGTAAGGTCGAGACGGCATGTCCCTGCTCGAAGGCATCATCGATTCCCGGAACAACCCGCTCGCGGTGGTCGAAGATATCGCCGCCGATAACAACTGGTCGTTCGAGCGTTCCGGCGAGGACGAGGTCACGATCGTTTCCAAGGGCGACTGGACCGACTATCAGTTGTCCTTTACCTGGATGGGCGAGATCGAGGCGCTGCATCTGGCCTGCGCCTTCGACATGAAGATTCCGACCGCCCGCAGGCCTGAGGTGCAGCGGCTGATCGCTGCCATCAACGAGCAGCTATGGGTCGGGCATTTCGACATCTGGACCCACACCGGCATGATCATGTACCGGCAGGCGCTGGTGCTGCCGGGCGGGCTCACGGCCTCGACCGCGCAATGCGAGAGCATGCTGGTCGGCGCCATCCACGCATGCGAACGCTATTTTCCGGCGTTCCAGTTCGTGGTCTGGGCCGGCAAGACCGCGGCTGAAGCCATGAGCGCGGCGATGTTCGACACCGCGGGCGAGGCGTAGGGCGTTTTTCGCAGGCGCATCAACACATTCAGCGTCGTCCCTGCGAACGCAGGGACCCATACTCCGTCACGCCCGCGTGTCGGCAAGGTGCTTGTGGCCCGCCCTTCGCTTCAATAGAAAAGCCGGTGGTTATGGGTCCCTGCGTTCGCAGGGACGACGAGAGAGTGTTTCCCATGTCGTCGTCAGTCACTACCGCTCAGCCGCTCGCGCAAATCAAGAACACCATCGTCCTCGCCGGCGCCGGGAAAATGGGCGGCGCGATGCTGACGGGCTGGCTGGCGCGGGGCCTCGATCCAAAACACCTGATGGTGATCGAGCCATATCCCTCCGGCGAAATCAGCGCGCTGGCGACAACAGGCATTCGCCTCAATCCCTCAGTCAGGGATGTCGGCGCCGTCGCCACGCTGGTGGTGGCCTTAAAACCGCAGATGTTCCGCGAGGCCGGGGCGATGCTGAAATCGTTTGCGGGGCCGTCCACCCTGGTGGTCTCGATCATGGCGGGCATCCCCATCGCTGCGCTTGCAGAAGTCTGCGGCGGCAGCGTGGTGCGCGCCATGCCCAACACCCCGGCCGCGATCGGCCGCGGCATCACGGTCGCGGTGGCGGCGAACAACGTCAGCACCGCGCAGCGCGCGGTGGCCGATGCGCTGCTCCGCGCCACCGGCTCGGTCGAGTGGGTCGATGACGAGAATTTGATGGATGCGGTGACCGCGGTGTCCGGCTCCGGCCCGGCCTATATCTTTCTGCTCGCCGAGGAGCTGGCGCGCGCCGGCGTCGAAGCCGGACTGCCGCAAGAACTCGCGACCAGGCTGGCGCGCGAAACCGTCGCCGGCTCCGGCGAACTGCTGCATCGTTCGGCAGATTCATCCGCGACGCTGCGAAAGAACGTCACCTCGCCCGGCGGCACCACGGCGGCGGCGCTGGAAGTGCTGATGGGCGACGGCGGCATGCAGCAGCTGATGATCCGCGCGGTCGCCGCGGCGACGCGGCGCTCGAAGGAACTGGCGAAGTAGTTAGTTCGCCCCCAGCCGCTTGTTGAAACTCGCGATATTGACGAGGCCGCGGGCGTGGCGGCCGTCGCCGATCTTGCGCTCGCCGTCGAAAGCCTCGACCTCGAAGCGGATCACCCGGCGCTCCACCGCGACCACCTTCGCCGTGGTCCGCACCGTCGCGCCGACCGGCGTGGCGGCGAGGTGACGGATATCGACCTCGGTGCCGACCGTCACCCAGCCTTCTTCGAGCAAGTCCCGGATGGCGTCGCCGGAAGCCATCTCCATCTCCAGGATCATCATCGGCGTCGCATAGACCATCGGCATGCCGGCGACGAAATGCCCCACGGTGCGTTCCGGCGGCACTACCAGCGTCCGCTCGGCGCTCATGCCGATTTTGATGATGTCGCGTACATCCATGGGGAGCCTTGAGAAACAGTCATTCCGGGGCGGGCGCGAAACGACCGAACCCGGAATCTCGAGATTCCGGGTTG
>JAYSPJ010000282.1:0-8716 GCA_043722155.1 Bradyrhizobium sp. | reverse complement strand
GCGCGGCCACGCGATCTGGACCACGGCACCGTGATCCGGAAAGATCCGGTTGCTGAAGGAGACTTTGGCGCCGGTGCGCTCCAGCAGCGTGCGGGCGATGAACACCCCGAGACCGAGGCCGCGGCGCTCGCTTTGGGGCTCGTCGGTGCTGCGCCGGCGCGACAGATAGGGTTCGCCGATCCGCTTCAGGATGTCGGGCGCGAACCCCGGGCCGTCGTCGGAAATGACGATCTCGACCGTCTCGGTATTCCACCACGCGTTCACCTCCACGGTGTTGCGCGCGAAATCGACGGCGTTTTCCAGGATGTTGCCGACGCCGTAAAGGATCGCAGGGTTGCGGGTGCCGACCGGCTCGCTGGCACCCGCCACCGCGATCCTGACCTTGATCGCGACGCCGAAATCGCGGTGCGGCGCCACCACCTCCTCGATCAGTGTCGACAGCGGCATGCGGTCGAACGGCGCGCCGGTCGCCGACAGTTGCGTGATCTTGGCCAGGATATCGCGGCAGCGCTGGGTCTGTTCGCGCAGGGTCTTGAGGTCGGGGGCGAGCGGGCTGTCGGCGGGAACGGTCTTCTCCAGCTCGCGCGAGATCAGAAAGATGGTCGCCAGCGGCGTGCCGAGCTCGTGCGCGGCGGCGGCGGCGAGGCCATCGAGCTGGGTGAGATGCTGCTCCCGCGTCAGCACCAGTTCGGTGGCGGCCAGCGCGTCGGAAAGTTTTCGCGTGTCCTCGGTGACCTGGATCGCATAGAGGCTGGTGACGCCGATCGCGAGCAGGATCGAGAGCCAGACCCCGAACAGATAGACCGGCGGCAGCACCATGGGCTCTTCGCCTTCCCACGGCAGCGGCAGATGGAAGAACACCAGCGCCGAGGCGCAGGCCGCCGCCAGGACGCCAAGCGCAATGGTCAGCCGGATCGGCAGCGCCGTCGCCGAGATCAGGACCGGGGCCAGAAACAGAAACGAGAACGGGTTCTGCAGGCCGCCGGTGAGAAACAGCAAGGCCGCCAGTTCCACGATGTTCAGCGCCAGCAGGGCCGCCGCATAGACCGGTTCCAGCCGCTGCATCGGGTTGAAGGCGATCTGCAGCACCAGATTGAGCAGCGCGGACAGGCCGACGACGGAGAGGCAGGGAATCACCGGGACGTCGAATTCGAGCCCGTGCGCGACGATGAAGATGGCGGCGAGCTGGCCGAGCACGGCGAGCCAGCGCAGCCGCAGGATGGTATCCAGGCGGACATGGCGGCGCGGATGGCGAAAATCGGAGGCGGCGAGGTCGGTCATGCCAGAAGTCTAGCCGCGCGCGGCTGCGACCACAAACCAGCATTATGCCAGCGACCATCTGTTACTTTGCATGGGGTTGTTTTCGATATTTTAGTTAGAGCGAGCCGCGTCAGCCTTGCGGGGTCTTTCCGGCTGATTGCAGGGCCGGTCGAGACCGGTGGGTGAGCGCTTCCCAATGCTCGCCAAAGTCTTGCACTCGCCGCAGCAATAGCCCAATGAACGGCCCGCATGACGAATAACGGCACCATCACTCCCGCCTTGCCCGCGACGGTTCCGACTGGATCGGCCGCGATCGACGTCGCGCACCTGGTCAAGGTCTACAAAACCACCCGCGCCGTCGACGACGTCTCGTTCAGCATCGCGCGCGGCAGCATTACCGGGCTGCTCGGCGGCAACGGTGCCGGCAAGACCACCACCATCGCCATGATCATGGGGTTGGTGCTGCCGACCTCGGGACGGATCCAGGTGCTGGGCTGCCCGATGCCCGAGCAGAGCGCCGAGGTGCTGGGGTGATGAACTTCGAAAGCCCCTATGTCGACATGCCGATGCGGCTCACGGTGCGGCAGAACCTCACCATCTTCGGCCGCCTCTATGCCGTCGAGAATTTGCGCGAGCGCATCGAGAAGCTTGCCGCCGATCTCGATCTCGGCGACTTCCTCGACCGCGCCAACGGCAAGCTCTCTGCCGGGCAGAAGACGCGCGTGGCGCTGGCGAAGGCGCTGATCAACCAGCCCGAGCTGTTGCTGCTGGACGAACCGACGGCGTCGCTCGACCCCGATACCGCCGACTGGATCCGGCAGCATCTTTTGACCTACCGCAAGACCCACGGCGCGACCATCCTGCTGGCGTCGCACAACATGCTGGAAGTCGAGCGATTGTGCGACCGCGTCATCATCATGAAGCGCGGCCGCATCGAGGACGACGACAGCCCCGACAACATCATGGCGCGTTACAACCGGGCAACGCTGGAAGAGGTGTTTCTCGACGTCGCGCGCGGCCGGCTTCAGGAGGGCGCGTCGTGAGCGCGCTGGTGCTGGCAGGGGGTATCGCGCCGCATCGCATCAACGCGATGATCCTGCGCTACTGGTATCTGTTGCTGTCGTCGTGGCCGCGGCTGCTGGAGTTGATCTATTGGCCCGCACTGCAGATCGTGACCTGGGGATTTCTGCAGAATTACATCTCGCAGAATGCCGGGTTTTTCGCGCAGGCCGGCGGCACCCTGATCGGCGCGGTGATCCTGTGGGACATCCTGTTTCGCGGCCAGCTCGGCTTTTCGATCTCCTTTCTCGAGGAGATGTGGGCGCGCAATCTCGGCAACCTGATGATGAGCCCGCTGAAGCCGATCGAGTTTCTGATCGCGCTGATGGTCATGAGCCTGATCCGGCTCGCGATCGGCGTCATTCCGATGACGCTGCTGGCGATGTTCTTCTTCGACTTCAACCTGTACGGCATAGGGCTGCCGTTGATCGCGTTCTTCTGCAATCTGATCTTCACCAGCTGGTCGCTCGGGATCTTCGTCTCGGGGCTGGTGCTGCGCAACGGCCTCGGCGCCGAGAGCATCGTCTGGACGCTGATGTTCGGAGTGATGCCGCTTGCCTGCGTTTACTATCCGGTAACGGTGCTGCCGCATTGGCTGCAATATGTCGCCTGGGCGCTGCCGCCGACCTATGTCTTCGAGGGCATGCGGGCGCTGTTGATCGACAAGGTGTTTCGGGCCGACCTGATGATATCGGCGCTGGCGATCAACGTGGTGCTCTTGATCGCGTCATTTGCGGGATTTCTTGCCCTTCTGCGCAGCGCCCGGCGCCATGGCTCGCTGATCCAGAGCGGCGAATAAGTTCACTTATCCCAAGGAATCCGGGGATCCTTGGCGCTTCTGGCCCGTAGATATACCGATCCGTGCATTGACGCTTAATTACGCATTCGGCAGTATGCTGCGATGCAAAATTGGATTTGAGGAATAAATGCCGATTGGTGAATTTGGCGGCGCACCGCCACTGGTGGCCGAAGGCAGTCCGGCGCTGACGACGCCGATGTACTGGATGTACGAAATGGCGCAGGCGTCGCTCAACCCGGCGCGCGCCGTGACCGACGCCACTAAAATTCTGTTTCAGAATCCGCTCAATCCGTGGTCGCACACCGAATTCGGCAAATCCGTCGCCGCCGGCTGCGAGCTGTTCGAGCGCACCACGCGCCGTTACGGCAAGCCGGAATGGGGTCTCGACGATACCGAGGTCAATGGCGTTCGTACGCCGATCGAGGTCCGCGTCGTATGGGAAAAGCCGTTCTGCCGGCTGTTGTATTTCGATCGCCAGCTGACCCGCCCGTTGCGCAGCCCGCAGCCGCGGGTGCTGATCGTGGCGCCGATGTCCGGCCATTACGCGACGCTGCTGCGCGGTACCGTCGAAGCCTTCCTGCCGACCCACGAGGTCTACATCACCGACTGGTCCGATGCGCGGATGGTCCCGCTGACCGAGGGACGCTTCGATCTCGACGACTACGTCGATTACGTCATCGAGATGCTGCAGGTGCTCGGCAGCAACATGCACGTGATCGCGGTGTGCCAGCCATCGGTGCCGGTGGTGGCCGCGGTTTCCGTGATGGAAGCCGAGCGCGATCCCTGCGTTCCGCTGTCGATGACGCTGATGGGCGGTCCGATCGATACCCGCCGCAACCCGACGGCGGTCAACAATCTGGCCGCCGAGCGCGGCATCGACTGGTTTCGTGCCCACGTCATCACCAAGGTGCCGTTTCCGCATCCCGGCGTGATGCGCGACGTCTATCCGGGCTTCCTGCAGCTCAGCGGCTTCATCAGCATGAATTTCGATCGCCATAAGGACGCCCACAAGGCGCTGTTCAGCAATCTGGTGAAGGGCGACGGCGACCTGGTCGACAAGCACCGCGAATTCTATGACGAATATCTCGCCGTCATGGATCTGACCGCGGAGTATTATCTGCAGACGGTCGACGTCGTGTTCGTCAAGCACGCGCTGCCCAAGGGCGAAATGACCCATCGCGGCAAGCTGGTTGATCCATCGAAGATCACCCGCGTTGCGCTGATGACGGTGGAGGGCGAGAACGACGACATTTCGGGTCTCGGCCAGACCGAAGCGACGCACGCGCTGTGCAGTTCGATTCCCGACCATCGCCGGGTGCATTACGTGCAAAAGGGCGTCGGCCATTACGGCGTCTTCAACGGTTCCCGCTTCAAATCGGAAATCGTGCCACGCATTTCCGATTTCATGTTGTCGGCGGCGAACAGGAAGCCTTCATTGGTGGCCGCGGCGGAGTAAGCGTCGATCGAACGGCGACGAAGCGATTGCGGCGTTGATTCGGCGCGATCGTTAACCCTCTGAATTGGCATAAGGAAACCCGGATTCACGGCCTCCCGAAGGAATGAGTTTCACCTCAATCCTTCAAGGCCCTCCGGAAGCCCGGTTCCATCCTAAATTTTTTGTTCCAGGCCCTTCCTATAGGGGCGGACATGCGGTCGGCCCCTGTATATTGGGCAAATGATTTGTTTTTGCGCCGAGCGATTTCACTGGCGGCGGATATGGCAGAATCCGGGCGAACTCTTGATCCCCGGACTTGCAGATATGGCCACTCGCGCCCTCCTTTATCGGCGGCCTGCCGAACCTTCCCGACTCCTGGTCAAGCACGGGTCGCAAATCTATTCGATTAGGCTGCGCCGGCACCGGCGTGCGCGGCGCTATACCTTGCGCATTCATCCCAGCGACCGCGAAGCGATCCTCACCATGCCGCCGCGCGGCACCATCGCCGACGCCAAGGACTTCGCGCAGCGTCACGGCGGCTGGATCGCCGCGCGCCTCGGCCGGTTGCCGAAGGCTGCCCCGTTTCTTCCGGGCACCGTGCTGCCGCTGCGCGGCGTCGCGCACAAGATCGTGCATCGCGCAGGCCAGCGCGGCACGGTGTGGACCGAAGTGCGCGACAGCGGCGAGCGGATTATTTGCGTCGCCGGCGGCGTTGAACATATCGAGCGGCGGGTCCACGATTATCTGAAGCGCGAAGTGCGCAACGATCTGCACAAGGCCTCGCAGACTTACGCCGAGGCATATGGCGTGAAGGTGAAGCGGCTGTCGATCCGCGACCAGTCGAGCCGCTGGGGTTCCTGCACCTCGGCCGGCTCATTGTCGTTCTCGTGGCGCTTGATCCTCGCGCCGCCATACGTGCTCGATTATCTCGCCGCCCACGAGGTGGCGCATCTGGTCGAGATGAATCATTCGGCGCGGTTCTGGCGGGTGGTCGCCAGGGAATGCACCCATGTCGAGCGCGCCAAGACCTGGCTCGACACCCACGGCAACGACCTGCATCGCTATGGGATACAGGATTAGCTGGCTGCTGCTGTCGTCGTCGCCCGAAGCTGGGCCGCGCGACGGTCTGCTACCGGCCGAACAACCTATCCACCAGCCAGCCGTCCAGGCCGGCGGCCGCTTCGGGCCGTGCGGATGATCCTGGCGGCGCCGATGCGCGCGTCGGTGGCGGCGGACGCGACGCCCCGCCCGACGGAATCGGCGCCAGCGGGACAGGCGCTTGCGCCGATGGCGCTGCGGGCGCGCTGACCTGCGATGCCGCCTGCATCAGGTTCGTCAGGAAGCCGCCCTGACGCGCGTTCGGCAGGCCGGCCACCGGCACGCCCTGATGGGCGGTCCGCATGAAGCGGGTCCAGACCTCGACCGGCAGTCCGCCGCCGGTGGCCTTTCGGGTCGGCGAGTTGTCGTCATTGCCGAGCCAGACGCCGGTCACCAGATTGGCGGTGTAGCCGACGAACCAGGCGTCGCGGAAATCCTGGCTGGTGCCGGTCTTGCCGGCGGCCGTCCAGCCCGGAATCTCCGCCTTGCGCGCGGTGCCGCTCTGCAGGGTCTCCTGCATCATGGTGTTCATCATCGCGACATGGCGCGGATCGATCACCTGGCCGAGCTGGTCGGCGGGCCGGACATACAGCACCTTGCCCTCGGCGGTACGAATTCTCGTCACGACATGCGGGCTCGCGCCCCGGCCGCCACTGGCGAACGGCGCATAGGCGCCGACCAGTTCGGTGAGCGAGACTTCCGAGGTGCCCAGCGCGATCGAGGCATTGGCTTCGAGTTTCGAGGAAATGCCGAGCCGGTGTGCGGTTCGCACCACGTTCTTGGCGCCGACTTCGAGGCCGAGCCGCACTGCCACCGTATTGAGCGACATCGCCAGCGCCTGCGTCAGCGTCACCGAGCCGAAATATTCATGGGTGTAGTTCTCGGGCTTCCAGCCCTTGACGTCGAGCGGCGCATCCTGCCGGATCGTCTCCGGCGTCAATCCTGCTTCGATCGCGGTCAGATAAACGAAAGGCTTGAACGCCGAGCCCGGCTGGCGTTTCGCCGTGACCGCGCGGTTATACTGGCTCTCGGCATAATTGCGGCCGCCGACCATGGCGCGCACTGCGCCATCAGGGGTCATTGCCACCAGCGCGCCCTGGCTGACATTGAATTTGACGCTCTTTGCCGCCAGCTCATCGATGATGGAGGCTTCAGCCACGCTTTGCAGTTTCGGGTCGATCGAGGTTTCCACCACGATGTTCTGGTCGATCTGGCCGATCAGATCGTCGAGCACTTCGCCGATCCAGTCCGCTACATAATTGATGGTGCCGGCGCCCGCCGCCTTCACATTGTAGGAGGGCTGCCCGATCGACGCCTTCGCCTGCGCTTCGGTGATGAATTTGGCGTCCGCCATCGCCGTCAGCACGGTCTGGGCGCGCTTCTCGGCACCTTCCGGATTGCGGTTCGGCGCCAGCCGGGACGGCGATTTGACCAGGCCGGCGAGCATCGCGGCCTCGGCAATCGTGACGTTCCTGGCGGGCTTTCCGAAATAGCGTTGGGCTGCGGCCTCGACGCCATAGGCGCCGGAGCCGAAATAAACCCGGTTCAGATAAAGTTCGAGAATCTCGGATTTGGAGTGCTTGCGCTCAAGCCACAGCGCCAGTTCGACTTCCTGCAATTTGCGCGTCAACGTGCGCTCCTGCGTCAGGAACAGGTTTTTGGCGAGTTGCTGGGTCAGCGTCGAGCCGCCCTGCGAGACGCCGCGATGCAGGACGTTGGTCGCGGCCGCGCGCGCGATGCCGATCGGGTCGACGCCGTAATGCGAATAGAACCGGCGGTCCTCGATGGCGATGAAGGCCTTGGGCAAATGGGGCGGCAGATCCTTCAGCGCGACATTGGCGCCGGCCATCTCGCCGCGCGTCGCCAGCACGCTGCCGTCGAAGCCGACAATCTGGATCGTCGGCGGCCGTTTCGGGATTGCAAGCGACTGGATCGCCGGCAGATGCGCGCCGACCCAGATCACGACGCCGACCACCGCGATGACGGCCCACAGGCCGAGTACCGCGCCCCAATAAACCAGGCGGCCGAGGCCGCTGCGGGCGCGGGCTCTGGATTTGCGCTTGCCGTTCGCCCGGCTCGATCGCGGCTTGCGCTCGCGCGGCGCATCGTCGTCGGAATCGCTGGTCTTGCGCTTTGGGGATGGCTTCCTCTTCGGCTCTTCGTCGCCGCTGCTCACGCGATCCTGCGGGCCGAGGCGCAACTCGCCAAGCGATGCGGCGAGCCCGAATTGCGGCTCCTTGCGTCCGCCGCTCTTTTTCCGTCCCCACGCCATACGCCAACGCCGCTCACACCAGTCCTGCCGCACGCTAGCGGGTGGGATTTAAGGGCCGGTTAGCAAGAGGTTAACGCGCGATTAGGAGGTGCGGTAACGCGTGCTAAAAGCAGAGCCGAGCCAAAGGAGAAAAGCATGGGCTACGTCGATCCGACCAAGGAAGTATTTGCGCAATTTCGGGCCAACGACCGCCCCGGCCCGATTCACATGCTGAATCTGGTCAGGCTGCGCGCGCAGGCCGCCTATCCCGACGGCCGCCAGGCCACCGGCGCGGAAGCCTATGCCGCCTATGGCCGGGAAAGCGGGCCGGTGTTCGAACGGCTGGGTGGCCGGATCGTGTGGCAGGGCCGCTTCGAACTGATGCTGATCGGGCCCCAGGAAGAGCGATGGGATCATTGCTTCATCGCCGAATATCCAGGCGTTGCCGCGTTCGCGGAGATGATTCGCGATCCGGTCTACCGGGAGGCGGTGAAACATCGGCAGGCAGCGGTCGAGGATTCGCGCCTGATCAGGCACGCAGTGCTGCCGGCCGGAAAGACCTTTGGCGAAGTCCCGAAGTAGGACTCCGCAGCCAAGCTTGTCCCGGCCATCTACGTCCTTGCATACGCTTATTCTGCGCCATGCCCCGCTTGCGGGGAGAGGTCGGATTGCGAAGCAATCCGGGTGAGGGGGTACAGGTCTATCAACTAACACCGGCTTCGCGGATAGAGCCCCGACCCTCTCCCCGCAAGTGTGGGGCGAGGGAGAAATGTGCTTCAACGGCAACGCGGCTATCGCCGGGTCTCGCGGCAGC
>JAYSPJ010000281.1:0-8083 GCA_043722155.1 Bradyrhizobium sp. | reverse complement strand
AGGAAATAAGCGAGATCGGCGATCTGCTCCGCCGTCACCGGCCCCATCACGTCCGCCATCGAGCCGTCATAGCCGTGGCGGCTGTTGTCCTTGTATTCGCCCAGCGTCTTGGCGAGATAATCCTCGCGCTGGTTGGCGATGCGCGGGACGTTTTCCTTGCCGGAGAAATCGGCATTGTGGCAGGCATCGCAGCGATACTGCTGCGCCAGCGCCGCCGCGCGCTGCATCCGCGCGGGATCGCCGGCGTCGGCCGGTGGCGCGGGCCTGGGCAGTCTGGCGATGAAGTCGGAGAAAGTCCTGAGATCGTCGTCGGTCAGCGCCTTCGCCATCTCGTTCATCGGCTCGAACACGCGAAGCTTCTGGCGAAACATGAAGAGCTGGATCAGCGTGTACGGCGCCTGCTGCGCGCCGAGCGACGGGGTGTAGTCGAGTTGGGATTGTCCCTGCTGGCCATGACAGCCGAGGCAGGGCGCGATGCGCTGTTCAAGAGTCTCCGCGGTTGCGGACGAAGCGATACAGGCGAATACCAGAGCGGCGATGGTCTTGAACATTGGCTCTCCCGTCATTGTGAGGAGCCAACGGGTCGGCGCAAAGCGCCGCCCGACGACAGGCTCCGCGATGAAGCAATCCATGATCTTGCTCGAACAGACATGGATTGCTTCGCGGAGCCTGTCATCGGGCGCGCATTCGCGCGACCCGTTGGCTCGCAATGACGTGGTTCTTGTTACTACTTCGCGGCGACCTTCGGCTTGCCGTAGGTGACGCGGTAGATCGCGCCGTTCCAGTCGTCCGACACCAGCAGCGAGCCGTCCTTCATCTGCAGCACGTCGACCGGCCGGCCGATGTAGCTGTTGTTTTCCAGGAACCCGGTAATGAACGGCTCGGTCGACTTCACCGTGCCGTCCTTGTTGAGCTTGACGACGAGGACGTCGCCGCCGACCTTCTTGGACCGGTTCCACGAACCGTGGCGGGCCACGATGATGGCGTTCTTGTAGGCCTTCGGGAACATGTTGCCGGTGTAGAACCGCATGCCGAGCGCGGCCGAATGCGGGCCCAGCAGGCCGACCGGCGCGGTGTAGTCGCTGCAGGATTTGCCCCAGCCGAATTCGGGGTCGACGATGTTGCCCTGCAGGCAGAAGGGCGCGCCGAAATGTTCGCCGACCTTGGTCACGCGGTTGAGTTCGTCCTCGGGCACGTCTTCCGACATCCAGTCGCGGCCGTTGTCGGTGAAGTAGAGCTGCTTGGTTTCCGGATGCCAGTCGAAACCGACGGTGTTGCGGACCCCGCGCGCGATCACTTCGGCGCCGCTGCCATCGAGGTTCATCCGCCTGATCTGGCCGTGCGCATCACTGCTCAACACGTTGTTGCCGGGCTGCCCGACCGGAACGTAGAGCTTGTTGTCGGGCCCGATGCCGATGAACTTCCAGCCATGGGCTTCGTCCTTCGGCAGATCGTCGTAGATCTTCGTCAGCTTCGGACTGTCGAGATTGTCCTCGACCTTGTCGATCTTCGAGACCTTCGAGAGTTCGGCGACGTAGAGCGTGCCGTTCTTGAATGCGATGCCGTTGGGCCGGTAAAGCCCTGTGGCCATGGTCTTGACCGCCCGTTTGCCGTCCTTGTTGGAGATGGCATAGAGGTTGCCGACGAGGCGGGTGCCGACGAACACGGTACCCTTGTCGCCTTCCGCCAGCGAACGCGCGTTGGCCATGCCGGCGGCATAGACTTCGATGTTGAAACCCGGCGGCACCTTGAGCTTGGCGACCGGCAGCTTGTCCGGGGCCGCCGCAATCGGCGGCGGCGCAACCGGGGCGAGCTTGGCCGCGGCTTCACTACCCGCGGGCCGTCCGATCAGCGGCGAGCCGGGCGGAAGCGGCGCGCCGCGGGCGGACTGGCGGGCTGCTGCGCTGCAGCGCCCCATGTGAATACTCCGATAACGGCACCAGCCAGCAGCAGGCTGCGCGGTGCGGACCCGATCTTCATGACGCTCTCCCCTGTATGGAAGCCTTATCCCTGGTGCATTGCCGCACCGGGTGGCTTTCCTCGCGCCGCAGTTATCGGTATTTCACCGCCGGGACGCAATCGGAATCATCCGGGGCACCATGCCAACAGGATCGCGTCAATGCTTGGTAGCCGCCTGGCTGGAGACGTTCAGGATCGCCTCGGTGAACGGAAATTCCAGCACGATTTCGCCTGCGTCATCCGTCACTTCGAGGGTCGCATTCAGCAGGCCGCCCTCGGCGCCTTCGAGCTTCAGCAATTCGCGGATCATGGCGCGCGCAATTTCCCATGCCTGATCGGGATCCCTCAGCTGTTCGCCTTCGGGATCGGAAATCAGCTCATCGCCGATCCGTGTGTTGAAGAAATATCGGGGCATGGATAGGGAACCAGTTCCATTCGGGGCTCACGGGCTACGCCCGTCGCACATTTGATGACAAGTCTTTATCGAGCCCTCCGGCCCTTCATCGACCCAGCACCATCTAGGCAGCGCCTGGGCGACTTTGAACCCGACCGTCCCCCTGATGTTCCGAGCCGAGCAGCTGCACAAATAAGTGAATTCGTTTCGCGCTGCAGCATAAAGCGATGGGATTCCTTGCAAAAGTTTAATTGGCGAAGTTCTGTTTCCGGACTAGTTTGTTCTTGGACGGAGATCGTCCGGTTTCACAAGGAGCGCCGAAATGGCCTGGAAAACCCCCAAGATCGTCGAAGTGCCGGTCGGCATGGAAATCAATATGTATGCGTGCGCGGCCCGGAAGTAAGCAGATTACGCAAAAGCTGCACGTTTGACGCAGGTGGACCTCCGGATACGTGACCCATTCCCGAGCATGGGAGTGGGTTTGTGCCGGCGGCCACCTTCGGCTTTGGTAATAGATCGCTGCTCAGCTTCTAAGATCCCAGCGTTGGAATTTCCAGGAGACGAATCATGCTTCGCGTCGTCGTCCTGGGCGCCGCGGCAGGTGGCGGCGTTCCGCAGTGGAATTGCGGATGTCCGGTGTGCCGGGCAGCAAGAAGCGGGCATCCCGAACTCCAGAGCACCCAGGCCTCGATCGCGATCAGCGCCGATGGCGAGCACTGGTTCCTGATCAATGCCTCTCCCGATCTGCGCCAGCAATTGATCGCGACCCCGCAGCTTCATCCCAGGGCCGGAACACTTCGTCACAGTCCGATTTCGGGCGTGATCCTGACCAACGGCGAGATCGATGCCGTGGCAGGCCTGCTGTCGATGCGCGAAGGCTCACCGTTCACGATCTACGCGCACGGTAAGGTGCTTTCGATCCTGGGGGACAACAGCATCTTCAACGTGCTGAACGAGAAGATCGTGCGGCGCCAGCCGATCGAAATAGACCGGGCGTTCGAACCGGCATTGCCTGACGGCGCGCCGTCGGGCATCGAGATTTTGCCGTTCGAGGTAGCCGGCAAGGGCGCGTGGTATCTGGAAGGCAAGACTCACCCGGGGCGCAATGACGGCGCGGGCGACACGCTCGGGCTACGAATTGCCGACAAGGCAACAGGCAAGTATTTCTATTTTCTCGCCGCCTGTGCTGATGTGACCGACGACCTCAAGTCCAGGCTTGCCGGCGCGCCCCTGATCTTCTTCGATGGCACGGTGTGGCGCGACGATGAATTGATCGCGGCCGGCCTCGGCAACAAGACCGGGCAAGGCATGGGACATATCGCCATGTCAGGCGACGGCGGCGCGATCGCAGCCTTGTCGGGCCTCAATATCGGCCGGAAAGTGTTTCTGCATATCAACAATTCGAATCCGGCGCTGTTGCACGATTCCGCCGAACGTAGACAAGCCGAGCGCGCGGGCTGGCAAATCCCCGCCGATGGAACGGAGATTACGCTGTGAACGCGATAACCCTGAACGGGATGACAGCCTTTTCGCTCGCCGGCAGCGCGCCGCTCAACAGCGCCGAGGAACTGGAAGCCGCCCTGCGCCACATCGGGGCGACCCGCTATCACAATTTGCACCCGTTTCACCGGCTGCTGCACGGCGGCAAACTGAACAAAGGTCAGGTGCAGGCCTGGGCGCTGAACCGCTACTATTACCAGAGCACCATTCCGATCAAGGACGCGGTGGTGATTTCGCGGTTCCGCGACCGCGGCATCCGGCTCGAATGGCGGCACCGGATCGAGGACCATGACGGCGACCTCAACACCGAAGGCGGCATCGAGCGCTGGCTGAAGCTGACCGAAGGACTTGGGCTCGACAACGCCTACGTGGAATCCACCGAGGGCATTCTCCCCGCGACACGCTTTGCGGTCGAGGCCTATGTGCATTTTGTTCGCGACAAGAGCCCGCTCGAGGCCATCGCCTCGTCGCTGACGGAACTGTTCGCGCCGAACCTGCACGAAGAACGCATTGCGGGGATGCTGGCGCATTACGATTTCGTCAACCCCGACATCATGAGCTATTTCAGCCGGCGCCTGACGCAGGCGCCGCGCGACGCGGGTTTTGCGCTCGAATACGTCAGGGAACACGCCAGAACGCCGGCGGAACGCGAAGCGGTCTGCAATGCGCTGATCTTCAAGACCAATGTGCTATGGGTTCAGCTCGATGCGCTGTATCATGCCTATGTCAATGGCCACGTACCGCCGGGGGCGTTCGTTCCCAAGGACAAATAGGGCGAACCAGGGTTGAAGCGATGGCAGGCCGCAGCCGCAACATCAGTGTCAGTGTAACCAGCCGTCCGGTGCTGCCGCGGCACGCGAAGCTGAAATTCGATGAGACGCGGCAGGTCTGGGTGATTCTCGCGCCCGAGCGCGTGCTGGCCCCGGACGACATTGCGGTGGAAGTGCTGCAGCTTTGCGACGGCGTCCGCAGCGTCTCCGACATGGTCGACCAACTCACCGAAAAATACGCCGCCGATCGCGAGGCGATCGTCACCGACGTCATCGCCATGCTGCAGGACCTGGCCGACAAGGGATTTTTGACGGAAACACGCGAGAAGACTTCATGAGTCCAACGCTGACCGATGCCGGCACCGCGGCCAGCGATCCCAACGACGGGCTCGCGGTGCTGGAGGCGCGCGGCTCGACGGCGGAAACTTTCGGAATTCCATTGGCAGTGCTCGCCGAGCTGACGCATCGCTGCCCGCTGCAGTGCCCCTATTGCTCCAATCCGGTCGAGCTCGACCGCAGCGGCAGCGAACTCACCACAGAGGAATGGAAGAAGGTCCTCACCGAGCTCGCCCAAATCGGCGTGCTGCAGATCCACTTCTCCGGCGGCGAACCCACCGCGCGCAAGGACCTGGTCGAATTGGTGCAGCACGCCAGCGACGTCGGGCTGTACTCCAATCTCATTACGTCGGCGGTGCTGCTGACCCGCGAAAAACTCTCCGCGCTGGCGGATGCCGGATTGAGTCATGTGCAGATCAGCTTTCAGGGCAACGAACCAGTGGTGGCCGATCGGGTGGCCGGATTGAAGAACGCGCATGAGAAGAAAATCCAGGCTGCGAAATGGACGCGCGAGCTGGATCTGCCGCTGACGGTCAATGCTGTGATGCACCGGCAAAACCTGCATCAGCTCTCCGAGATCATCCAGATGGCGGTCGATCTCGACGCCGACCGGCTGGAGGTCGCCAACGTGCAATATTACGGCTGGGCGCTGAAAAACCGCGCGGCGCTGATGCCGACCCTGGCCCAGATCGAGGCGACCAGCCGCATCGTCGAGGAAGCCGAGGTGAGGCTGAAAGGCGTCCTCGCCATCGATTATGTAGTGCCGGATTATTACGCGCTGCGGCCGAAAAAATGCATGGGCGGCTGGGGCCGGCAGTTCTTCAACATTTCGCCGGCGGGAAAAATCCTGCCTTGCCACGCCGCCGAGTCCATTACCGGGCTCGAATTCGAAAGCGTGCGATCCAATCATTCGATCGCCTGGATCTGGCAGAACTCCGAAGCGTTCGATCGCTATCGCGGCACCGGCTGGATGAAGGAGCCGTGCAAGAGCTGCGAGTTCCGGGAAATCGATTTCGGCGGCTGCCGCTGCCAGGCTTTTGCCTTGACCGGCGATGCCGGCAATACCGACCCGGCCTGCACGCTGTCGCCGGTGCACGAGCAGATTTTCAAGCAGGCCGAGTTCGAGTCCGCGAGCGGCGGCGACCGTTTCATCTACCGCAACTTCGCCGGCGGAACGCCCGAGACCGGCGGCGACCATGGCGCCTGACGCCGACGCGGGCAAAGCCGGCGGTAACCGCTCCGATCCGTTCGCGCCGCTGACCTCGGAACTCATGCCGGTCGGCGACGGCCACGATATCTACGTCGAAACCGTGGGCCGTGCGGATGGCATTCCGGCGGTCTACCTGCACGGCGGCCCCGGCAGCGGCTGCCAGGCCGATCACCGGCGGCTGTTCGATCCGGAACGCTTCCATGCGGTGCTGTTCGATCAGCGCGGCGCCGGGCGAAGCCGCCCGAAAGGCCGCCGTGACGACAATACGCTGCCGCATCTGATCGCGGACATGGAACTGATCCGCGAGAAATTCGGGCTTCAACGCTGGATGATCGTGGGCGGTTCCTGGGGCGCGACGCTGGCGCTGGCCTATGCGCAGATGCATCCCGAGCGGGTCACAGGCATCGTGTTGCGCGCGACTTTTCTCGGCACCCGCGATGAGCTGGAAGGTGCCTTCCTCGATGCGCTGCCGCGCCTGCATCCTGGTCTCTCCGAGGATTTCCTCGGCGTGCTGCCAGAGGAAGAACGCGGAAAACCGCTGGATGCCTACTTCCGTCGTATCCTTAATTCCGATCCGGCGGTGCACGGCCCTGCCGCCCGCGCCTGGGGCGACACCGAACGCATCCTCTCCGAACACACATCGTCGCGCCTCCGGCTCGATCTCAATTCGCTGCACTCGACGCGCCCGCTACCTTCGACGCCGTTCATGGAAGCGCATTATTTTCAGAATGATTGCTTCATGAGACCCGATCAGCTCCTCACCGAAGCCGGCCGACTCGAAGGCATCCCCGGCATCATCGTGCAGGGCCGCTATGATCTGCTGTGTCCGCCGGCGACCTCGCATGCGCTGGCAGCGGCGTGGCGCGGTTGCGAAGTTCGCTTCGTCGAAGGCGCCGGCCACTCGCTGTACGATCCCGGCGTGCGGGACGCCGTTATGAAGGCGATTGCGGATCTGGCATCCACCGTAAAACGATAAGGACAATCAGAACATGCCGCTCGCCGGAAAGGGAATGCTGCTGACCTCGATGGACATCGATCCGTCCGACGAGGCCGAATTCAATCGATGGTACGACCGCGAGCATCTCGAGGAGCGCGTCGCCATCGATGGTTTTCTCGAGGCGCGGCGCTATGTCGCGCAGGACGGCCGACCGAAATATCTCAGCCTCTATTCCACCGAAACATTCGAGGTGCTCGACAGCCCGGCCTATCGCACCGCGCTCGCCAACCAGACCGACTGGTCGAAGGCGAACATCGCACGGTTCAGGAACATGATCCGCGCGGTCGCGCGCATCACCATCAGCCACGGCCAGGGCCGCGGCGCAACACTCGGCATCGTACGCCTCCGGCCTGTTGACAAGGATAAGTTGCGCGTCGCAGTGCGGGATCAACTCGAACCCGGGAAGCTGGACGGAATCGTCTCGATGCATCTGCTCGAAAGCGATCCGGCATTGTCCAAACCAATCACCGACGATCCCTCGGCCGCCAATCCCGGCGCGGGCGACTGGTTCGTGCTGATCGACGGAACGGATGTAAATGCGGTGTCAGCGGCCATCACAGCACGTCTCGAAGATGCCGCGATCAAATCTGCCGTGATTTCGACCGGGCTCTACCATCTGATGTGGGATCTGGCGAAGAGCGATCTCCCGACGATTTGAACGCGGCGTGAACCGCGCCTCGCATGCTGCACTGCCGCAATGACGTTAACGCGACGGCCTTCGACTAATGAAGGCCGTGATGAGACAAATTTGCCTTTGTGCATGCTCTGGAATGCCTCTAATAAGGTAAGCCTATGATGCAATTCAAAAACCACAAGGACGCCGACTGAGCGTTCGCAGGCAAAGATAAGGCCGCGCCTTCCTTGAAATCGCGCGGACAAGGTAGGAATGAAACCGACTGATATCTCGGCGCCCGACT
>JAYSPJ010000280.1:0-2636 GCA_043722155.1 Bradyrhizobium sp. | reverse complement strand
GGGGTACCCGCCGCAAAAGCGCCCTGATCCCGGCTGATACGAGCGGCTGATACGATCCCTGCAGGCAGGAGCGGAGTTGCGCGCCCCAAATCGGCGCCCCTTGCGAAGAATTTTGAACAGGAACAGCGTGATGCGCGACACCGAAGCCAGCTTCTGGATTGTGCAGAACCCGTGGCGGGGGCTCAAGCTCGCCGTCGCCGTACTGGGCATTGGCCTCGTGGTGACCGCCGGCGCCGCCCGTGCCGCGGACGATGACGAGGACGACAAGACCTTCGAAGAGAAGATCATCGAAGGCATCATGGCCGGCATCGGCGGCACCAACATGGAGAACCGCGGCATCGAGTATCGCGAGCGGTCGCCGCTGGTGGTGCCCCCCAAGCTCAATCTGCCGCCGCCGGCTTCCGCGGCGGCCGAGGCCCCGGCGCCAAACTGGCCGAAGGACCCCGACATGCAACGGCGCAAGGCCGCGGCCGCCGCCCGCAAGAAAGAGAACAAGGACCCCCGGGAAGCCAGCCGCATCCTGACCCCGGCCGAACTGGCCGTCGGCAAGACCGCCGGCCCCGCCCGCACCGATAACGACCCGATCCAGCCCGGCAGCTCCAACAACAATCCCATCCTGAGCCCGTCGCAGCTCGGCTATAGCGGCGGCTTCAGCGGTCTGTTCGGCGGCAACAAGGCCGAGATCGCGCCGTTCAAGGGTGAGCCGACCCGGGAATCGCTGACGCAGCCGCCGAGCGGATACCAGACGCCGTCGCCAAATTTTGCCTACGGCACCGGACCGAAGGAAACGATGAACAAGGAATACAACCCGGCCGTCGGCAAGTATGGCGAATAGGCGCTGCCTTAATCTATTGTAATCTCTCGACTTCGTGACGCTCGCCGGTTTCGTCCCGGTGTACGGTGCCGCGGCGTTATCCCGAACATTTCCGTTCGGGCGGTGAGATACTCATTTGCGCGTATGCTTATCGCAAAACCGGTACCCGCTTTGCGGAATACGCGCCAGACAGGTCATGATGCCCACACCCCGCTTCGCCGTTTCGCTCTTCGCCGCGCTGCTCCTGACATTCGCATTTTCCGCAAGTAGCGTTCGTGCCCAGACCACGGTGACGTCGGAGCGTCCCACCACGTTCACGCTTCCCAACGGCCTGCAGGTCGTGGTGATCCCGGACCGCCGCACGCCGGTCGTCACCCACATGATCTGGTACAAAGTCGGTTCCGCCGATGAGACGCCCGGCAAATCCGGCCTCGCCCACTTTCTCGAACATCTGATGTTCAAGGGCACCGCCAAGCATCCGGCCGGTGAATTTTCCAAGACCGTGCTTCGGATCGGCGGCAACGAAAACGCCTTCACCTCGACCGACTACACCGGCTATTTCCAGCGAGTGCCGCGCGAGCAGCTGGCCAAGATGATGGAATTCGAGGCCGATCGCATGACCGGCCTGATCCTGAAGGACGAAAACGTGCTGCCGGAGCGCGACGTCGTGCTTGAGGAATTCAACATGCGGGTCGCCAACAACCCGGATGCGCGCCTGACCGAGCAGATCATGGCGGCGCTGTATCTCAATCATCCCTACGGCCGCCCCGTGATCGGCTGGCGCCAGGAAATCGAGAAGCTCGACCGCGAGGATGCGCTGGCGTTCTACAAGCGCTTCTATGCGCCGAACAACGCCATCCTGGTGATCGCCGGCGACGTCGAGCCCAAGGATATCCGCCCGATGGTGGAGCAGACGTTCGGCGAAGTCCCGGCGCAGCCCGCCATTGCCGCCCAGCGTACCCGGCCGCAGGAGCCGGTACCATCGGCCGCGCGCACCGTGACGCTGTCCGACGCCAGAGTCGAACAGACCAGCGTGCGGCGCTATTATCTCGTGCCGTCCGCCAACACCGCCGCCGCAGGCGAAAGCCCGGCGCTCGACGTGCTCGCGCAGCTGATGGGCAGCGGCGCCAACTCCTATCTTTATCGCGCGCTGGTGATCGACCGGCAGCTCGCGGTCAGCGCCGGCGCCGGCTACCAGGGCACCTCGCTCGATGCGACGCAGTTCGTGATCTCGGTCTCGCCAAAGCCCGGCGTGGAGTTTTCGCAAATCGAACAGGTGATCGACAGCGTGATATCGGAGGTCGGACAGAACCAGGCGCGGGCGGAAGATCTCGAGCGCGTCAAGACCCAGCTGATCGCGGAAGCGATTTACGCCCAGGACAATCAGGCGACGCTGGCGCGCTGGTACGGCGGCGCGCTGACCTCCGGCCTCGGCATCGACGACATCCGGGCATGGCCGGACCGCATTCGCGCCGTCACGGCCGAACAGGTCCGCGACGCTGCGCAAAAATGGCTCGACAAGAAGCGGTCGGTGACCGGCTACCTGATCAAGGATGCCACGCCGAAGCGCGAGGAGAAGCGTTCGTGAAGCATTTCGGGACTTCGTTCAGAATTCTCGCGCAGCGCCTGGCATTCGCGGCGGCTGCCTGTCTCGCGCTGGCGCTGGCGCCGATGCCTTCGCACGCCGCCGCCAAGATCCAGCATCTGATCTCGCCGGGTGGCATCGAAGCCTGGTTCGTACAGGACGCCACCGTGCCGCTGATCGCGATGGAATATGCCTTCGGCGGCGGCGCGACGCAGGACCCGGCCGACAAGTCCGGCG
>JAYSPJ010000279.1:0-15507 GCA_043722155.1 Bradyrhizobium sp. | reverse complement strand
CTCGCTGGCCAGCCGCGACAGCAATTCGAGCTCCGGCTCGGATTCGACATTGATGCAGAGGATGTCCTCGGCCAGCGCCGCGCGCAGCTCGGCTTCGGTCTTGCCGACGCCGGAGAACAGAATCTTCTGCGGCGGAAAGCCCGCGGCCAGCGCCCGCTTCAATTCGCCGCCGGAAACCACGTCGGCGCCGGCGCCGAGTTTCGCCAGCGTGCGCAGCACCGACTGGTTGGAGTTCGCCTTCATGGCGTAGCACACCAGCGCCTTCTCGCCCGCGAAGGCCTCGCTGAACACCCGATAGTGGCGCTCCAGGGTGGCGGTCGAATAGCAATAGAACGGCGTGCCGACCGCTTGCGCCAGCTCGATGAGATTAACCGCCTCGGCGTGAAGCACGCCGTTGCGATAGTCGAAATGATTCATGGCGGGCTCAGTCGAGCAGCGGATCGAGGACGAAGGCTTTCTTGCGGCCTTTCGGCGCGGTGGCCGACGGATCGGTGGTTCCGGAGGACGGATTGAACGTGCCTCGCGCGGCCCGTTCGGCTTCGATTTCGGTATCGGTCGGCGCCGCCGCCGCGGATGCCGCCTGCGACGAGGCGTTCGGCGGCAAATCGAGCCCGCCCTTGCGTCCGCAGCCCCCAAGCGCCAGCACGGCCGCGCTCAAAAGGATGATGGTCCACCCCGAAGATGTCGGGCTCAGCTTACGATTCACGACAAAATCCCCAATGCGGCGGCACCATACAAAGATTGCCCGGTTCTGGCGAGAGCTGGACGACCATGAAATTGCAGCTGATTTCGCCGGCTCAGCCCAACTTTCGCTGTTTTTCCAGTCGCTTCAGCCACGCCTTGGCCTGCGCCAGCACGTTCTTCGGCGCGGTTCCGCCATAGCTGGTACGGCTTTTCACCGAAGCTTGCACGGAAAGCACGGCCAGCGCCTCCTTCGTGATCTTCGGCTCGATCGCCTGCATGTCTTTCAAGGGGAGTTCGTGCAGCGGCACGCCCTTGTTCGACGCCTCGCCGACGATTCGCCCGGTGACGTGATGGGCGTCGCGGAACGGCATTTTCAGCGTCCGCACCAGCCAGTCGGCCAGATCGGTGGCGGTGGCGTAGCCCTCGCCGGCGGCGGCTTCCATCCGCGCCTCGTCCGGTACGATGTCCAGAACCATGCCGGTCATTGCCCGCACCGCCAGCGACAGCGCGCCGAACGCCTCCATCGCGCCCTGCTTGTCCTCCTGCATGTCCTTTTGATAGGCCAGCGGCAGGCCCTTCATCACGATCAGCAACCCGGTGAGCGCCCCGATCACCCGGCCGGTCTTGGCGCGCACCAGCTCGGCGGCGTCCGGGTTGCGCTTCTGCGGCATGATCGAGGAGCCTGAAGTGAACTTGTCGGATAGTCGCACCAGCCCCACCAGCGGCGAGGTCCAGATCACGATTTCCTCGGCGAAGCGCGACAAATGCACCGAGGCGATCGCCGCCGCCGACAGGGTTTCGAGGACAAAATCGCGGTCCGACACCGCGTCGAGCGAATTGGCCATCGGCCGGTCGAAGCCGAGCGCTTTGGCGGTAGCGTTGCGATCGATCGGGAACGAGGTGCCGGCCAGGGCTGCCGCGCCGAGCGGCGATTCATTGAGCCGCTTGCGCGCATCGGCGAAGCGGCCGCGGTCGCGCGCCGCCATCTCGACATAGGCGAGCAAATGATGCCCGAACGTTACCGGCTGGGCGGTCTGCAGATGGGTGAAACCGGGCATCACGGTGCCGGCATGTTCCAGCGCCCGCGTCACCAGCGCGTGCTGAAACGCCGCCAGCGCCGCATCGATCTCGTCGATGGTGTCGCGGACGTAGAGCCTGAAATCGGTCGCGACCTGGTCGTTGCGCGAGCGCGCGGTGTGCAGCCGCCCCGAGGCAGGCCCGATCAGCTCGCCGAGCCGGCTCTCGACATTCATGTGAATGTCCTCGAGCGCGCGCTTGAAATCGAACGATCCCTTGTCGATTTCTGACAAAATCGTGTCTAGACCCCTGGCGATATTTTTCGCATCATTCGCGGTGATGATGCCTTGCGCCGACAGCATCGCGGCGTGGGCCTTGGATGCGGCGATGTCCTGGGCATACATGTGACGATCGACGTCGATGGAGACGTTGATTTCCTCCATGATCGCATCGGGGCCCTCGCCGAACCGGCCTCCCCACATCTTGTTGCTCATGACTTGTTACTCATGACCTATTACTCATGCCCTGCCATTCATCGTCACGCCCGCGAACGGAACGCCGGACCCGGCTGAACCGGCCGCAATCCCGGCTCTGCATAGCCGTATCTGATACAGGATGACAAACGATATGCCCGAACTGCCTCCGCCTCCCCGGGCCGCCACGCGCCGGATTCCGCTTGCGATCGGCGCGGTGCTGATCGGGGTTGGAATCGGATTCGCCGTCGTCTACGGGACCGGCGGGCTGAACCGGCCAACCGGCGATGCCGCCTGCCATCAGGCGGTCGAACTGGCGCGCAAGATCGCGCCCTTGGCGCATGGCGAGGTGGCCGCGCTGACCATGGCCACGGCCCCGCTGCAGCTGCCGGACCTCGCCTTCGAGGACGCCGGCGGACAGCCCAAAAAGCTCTCGGACTGGCGCGGGCGGACGATTCTGGTGAACCTGTGGGCCACCTGGTGCGTGCCCTGCCGCAGGGAGATGCCGGCGCTCGACAGCCTGCAGGCCCAGCTCGGCGGAGCGGAATTCGAGGTGGTTGCGATCAATATCGACACCCGCGACCCCGAAAAGCCGAAGAATTTCCTGAAAGAGGCCAATTTGACCCGGCTCGGCTATTTCAGCGACCAGAAAGCCAAGGTTTTTCAGGATCTTAAAGGCGTGGGACGGGCGCTGGGGATGCCCACTTCGGTGCTGGTCGACCGTCATGGCTGCGAGATCGCCACCATCGCCGGGCCCGCGGAATGGGCCAGCGACGACGCCGTCAAGCTGATCAAGGCTGCGATGAAGCCGGCGGGCTAACTCGTCATTCCGGGACGCTCGTAAAACGAGCGGACCCGGAATCTGGAGATTGTTGGCCGAGATTCCCCGATGTTCAATTGAACATCTGAGGTTCGCCGCTTCGCTGCGCCCCGGAATGACGAAAAGAAAGAGAGAGATTAGGCTGAAACGTCGAGACTGCCGCCGACGCCGGCGCCGAGATTGGCGGGCGAATTCTGGCCCGCGCCCAGCAGGGTCATGACCGCGGATTTCTCCGCGTCGGCGTTCGATTTTATGAACGAGGCAGCCACCTGCATTTGCGCGCTACCCGCCTGCATTGCGAGAAGGCTGTTCACCATTGCCATCATATCCATAGGCATTGCCCCTAACGGAAGGCACCCTACCCGGCGCTGGTTAACGAATGCTGGAGATGGGAGACGTAGAACAACCCAGGGGGCTTGCTCAGCGCGTCGGGACCGGCTTGTCGCCGCGATAGTCATAGAAACCACGCTGGGTCTTGCGGCCGAGCCAGCCGGCCTCGACGTATTTTACCAATAGCGGGCACGGCCGGTACTTGGAATCGGCCAGCCCCTCATGCAGCACCTGCATGATCGACAGGCAGGTATCCAGCCCGATGAAGTCGGCCAGTTCCAGCGGGCCCATCGGATGGTGGGCGCCGAGCTTCATCGCGGCATCGATCGCCTCGACGTTTCCGACCCCCTCGTACAGCGTATAGATCGCCTCGTTGATCATCGGCAGCAGGATGCGGTTGACGATGAAGGCCGGGAAATCCTCGGAAACCGCGATGTGCTTGCCGAGTTTTGTGACAAATTCCTTTGATGCGTCGAAGGTCGCGTCGTCGGTGGCGATGCCGCGGATCAGCTCGACCAGCTCCATCAGCGGCACCGGATTCATGAAGTGAATGCCGATGAAGCGCTCGGGCCGGTCGGTGGAAGCGGCCAGCCGCGTGATCGAGATCGACGAGGTGTTGGAGGCGACGATCGCCTCGGGCTTCAGCACCGCGCACAGATCGTGGAAAATCTTGCGCTTGATCTCTTCCTTCTCGACCGCGCTTTCGATCACAAGGTCGCAGTCGGCGAGCCCGTCCATGGTTTCGGCGGAAGCGATCCGATGCAACGCCTGCTTGCGGGCATCCTCCGAGATGATCTTCTTGACGACCTGGCGCGACAGGTTGCCGTTGATGGTCGCCATGCCGGACTTCAGGCGATCGGCGGACACGTCGTAGAGAACCACGTCCAGCCCGGCCAACGCCGCGACATGCGCGATCCCGTTGCCCATCTGGCCCGAGCCGATCACGCCGACCTTCTTGATCATCACCGCCATTTTATCATCTCACCGGGGAAGACGCGGCTCGCGCGTCCGCCCTCTCTTGCATAAACACCGGCCGGAGTCCGATCCATCCGGCAGGTTATTGGAATCGTCGTTACTTTCCGAGCTTGCCGAGCGCCTCGGTCAGTTCGGGAACCGCCTGGTACAGGTCCGCGACCAGGCCGTAATCGGCGACCTGGAAGATCGGCGCGTCCTCATCCTTGTTGATCGCGACGATCACCTTGGAATCCTTCATGCCGGCGAGATGCTGGATCGCGCCGGAGATGCCGATCGCGACGTATAGTTCCGGCGCCACGACCTTGCCGGTCTGGCCGACCTGCCAGTCGTTCGGCGCGTAACCGGCATCGACCGCGGCGCGCGAGGCGCCGACGCCGGCGCCGAGCTTGTCGGCGAGCGGCTCGATATATTTTGCGAAATTCTCGCGGCTCTGCATCGCACGGCCGCCGGAAACGATGATCTTCGCCGAGGTCAGTTCCGGACGATCGCTCTTGGCGACTTCCTCGCCGACGAAGCTGGAGAGGCCGGGATCGGCCGCCGAGGCGGCATTTTCGATCGCAGCGCTGCCGCCGTCGCCGGCCGCGGCGAAGGTCGAGGTCCGCACCGTGATGACCTTCTTGGCGTCCCTGGATTTCACCGTCTGGATCGCGTTGCCGGCATAGATCGGCCGCTCGAAGGTATCCGGCGACACCACCTTGATGATTTCCGACACCTGCATCACGTCGAGCAAAGCGGCGACGCGCGGCATCACGTTCTTGAAGCGCGAGGTCGCGGGCGCGACGAAGGCATCATAGGCAGGGGCCAGTGCCACGATCAGTGCGGCGAGCGGCTCGGCAAGGTCGTGGGCATAGGCATCGCCCTCGGCGACCAGAACCTTGGTGACGCCGGCGAGCCTGGCTGCGGCCTCGGCCGCGGCCCTGGTGCCCTCGCCGCCGCCGGCGACCAGCACGTGGACCTCGGCCCCCAATTGGGTGGCCGCCGTCAGCGCCTTGTTGGTGGAGTCCTTCAGGGTGGCGTGTTCGTGTTCGGCAATCAACAGCGTGGTCATCAGAGAACCCCAGCTTCATTCTTGAGTTTCGACACCAGCTCGGCGACATCCTTGACCTTGACGCCGCCCTTGCGGCCCGGCGGTTCGGTGGTCTTGAGGATTTCGAGATGCGCGGTCAGATCGACGCCGTAATCGGAAGCGCTCTTGTCGGCGATCGGCTTCTTCTTCGCCTTCATGATGTTGGGCAGGCTGGCATAGCGCGGCTCGTTCAGCCGCAGGTCGGTCGTCACGATCGCCGGCCCCTTCAGCTTCAGGGTCTGCAGGCCGCCGTCGACTTCGCGCGTCACCTTGAAATCGGAACCGTCGACTTCGAGTTTGGAGGCAAAGGTCGCCTGCGACCAGCCGAGCAGGGCGGCCAGCATCTGGCCGGTCTGATTGGAGTCATCGTCGATCGCCTGCTTGCCGAGAATGACGAGGCCGGGCTTCTCCTCGTCGACAATGGCTTTCAAGATTTTCGCGACCGCCAGCGGCTCGACATTGCCTTCTGCCTTGACCAGAATGCCGCGGTCGGCACCCATGGCGAGGCCGGTGCGGATGGTTTCGGACGCCTGGGCGGGGCCGATCGACACTACCACGACCTCGGTTGCCTTGCCGGCCTCTCTCAGGCGCAGGGCCTCCTCGACGGCGATTTCGTCGAACGGATTCATCGACATCTTGACGTTGGACAGTTCGACGCCCGATCCGTCGCTCTTGACGCGGACCTTGACGTTGTAATCGACCACCCGCTTTACCGGCACCAGAACCTTCATCGACCCTCTTTCGCTTGAATTTTGGGTATTGATCAGCTTGGGCGCGGAACCTAAAGGTCCCGCTATCGGCGGTCAACGCGCGAGAGGCAAAAATCGCCTCCGGACATGGCTGCTTCAGCGGTTCTGGCCGGGCACCCACAACACGTCGCCGGCGCCGTTATTGTTGACGGATCGGCTGGCGACGAACAGGAAATCCGACAGGCGGTTCATGTACTGGATCCCGGCGTCGCTGACCGGCTCGTCGGGCTTGGCCGCGAGTTCCACCATGATTCGTTCCGCCCTGCGGCATATGGTGCGCGCCAGATGCAGATGTGCCGCCGCCGGGGTGCCTCCGGGCAGCACAAACGAGGTCAAGGGCGCCAGGTGCGCATTCAGGGTGTCGATGTCGCGCTCGAGGCGCTCGACTTGGCTGGAGAGCATCCGCAGGCGCTCCGCCTTGCCCTCGCGCTCGGGCACCGCGAGATCGGCGCCGAGATCGAACAGATCGTTCTGGATCAGGCCGAGCATCGCATCGACCTCGCGCGCGTCCGCCAGATACAGCCGGACCATGCCGATCGCGGCGTTGGTCTCATCGACGGTTCCATAGGCACTGATGCGCAGGTCGTATTTCGGACGGCGTTCGCCGCTGCCGAGCGCGGTGGTGCCGTCGTCGCCGGTCCGGGTGTAGATACGATTGAGGACGACCATGGTTCTCTCCTTCAGCGACCGATCGCCCAGACCGCCAGCATGGTGATGATCACAGCCAAAAATTGCAGCAACACTCGCCACCGCATCAGGGTCTGCGACCGGTTCGGCGAACCGCCCCGCATCATGTTGAGGAGGCCCAGCAGCAGCACCAGCGCAACGGCGGCTACCGCGATGGGCAGAAGAATCGAACTCAGGAAGGATGCCATCGGCGCTACATAACACCGCATCGGGCGCTCCGCCATCCGTTACGGCCGGTCCCGCCCCCGGCGCAACGATCTGGCTTTTTGTCCAATAATATCAGAAGCTAGCAGGGTCGCCGGTTGAACGCGTCGTCCGCTCCATCAAGGTGAAATGTGAGGCAGCTTCGCTACGTCTATCTCGTCGTCATGGATGCGTTCTATACGTTTCTCGCCGATGACGGCTGGGCGATCTCCAGCCACATCGCGCTGTCGGCGTTGATGGCGCTGTTTCCGTTTCTGATCGTCCTGACATCGCTGGCCGGATTTTTCGGCTCCAAGGAACTCGCCGATCAGGCGGTGGGGCTATTGCTGCAGGTCTGGCCGCAACAGGTCGCGGATTCGCTGTCAGGCGAGATCCACGACGTGCTGACGACGACGCGCGGCGACGCGCTGACCATCGGCGTCGTGCTCGCGGTGTACTTCGCCTCGAACGGCGTCGAAAGCCTGCGCGTCGGACTTAACCGCGCCTATGCGGTGATCGAGCCGCGGAGCTGGTACTGGCTGCGGCTGGAATCGATCGGCTACACGCTGATCGCCGCCTTCACCGCGCTGGCGATGGCGTTCCTGATCGTGCTCGGCCCGCTGATGCTGGAGGCGGCACGGCGCTATATTCCGCTGATCGTGGAGACCAACGAACATTTCCTCAATGTCACGCGCTACAGCATTACCGTGCTGGCGCTGGTGATAGCCCTGTTCATTCTGCACGCGTGGCTTCCGGCCGGCCGCCGCGGTTTCCTGCAGATCCTGCCCGGCATCGTCTTCACTTTCGCGGCGTCGCTGCTGTCGGGCATCGTGTTCGGACAGTATCTCGCCCGCTTCGCCAACAACTACGTCACGATGTATGCCGGCCTCGCGTCGGTCATCATCGCGCTGGTATTTCTGTACTTCATCGCCGCGATCTTCGTGTTTGGCGGCGAGTTGAACGCGGCGATCATCAAGTCGCGGCTGCCGCACGGCGTGTCGCTTCAAGCAGCACAGTCGCTAGAGCCCTTGGACTCACAGGCTTGACCAGAAAGGCATTGGCGCCGGCGGCGCGCGATGCCGCCTCGTCGTCGCCGCGGCCCGACACCCCGATGATCGCGACGCGGCCGAACGGCGCGCGCAGCTTGCGAATTCGCTTAATCGCCTCGATGCCGTTGATGCCCGGCAACACCATGTCCATCAGCACCGCGTCGAAATCGCCCTGCGCGATCCGCTCGGCGGCGATCTCGCCGCGTCCGATGAATTCCGCCTGGTGGCCGAGTTCGGTGAGGATCGCATTGAGCACGACGCGGCCGAACGGATTGTCCTCGACGCTGAGAACGCGCAAGCTCCGCAGTTGATCCGGCGGGGAATCGGCATCCGCGCCGGAACTGGCCGACTTCGGCGCCTTGGCGCGGGTCAGCGTCACGCTCAAGGTGAAGGTGGTGCCTCCCCCCGGCCGCTGCGCCACCATGATGTCGCCGCCCATCGCCCGCGCCAGCGCCTTGACCGACGACAGTCCGAGCCCCGCGCCGCCGAACCGTGACGCGATACCGACATTCGCCTGCGAGAACGGACGGAACAGCCGTTTGATCTCATTGAGCGTGAGACCGATTCCGCTGTCGGAAACCGCAAAGGCGACGCTGACCTTGCCCTTCGGCGCTCGCATCGGCTTGACCGTGAGCCCGACTCCGCCAGCTTCGGTGAACTTTGCCGCATTATCGATCAGGTTTTCCAGCGCCGCGCGCAAGCGCACGGGATCTCCGATCACGAACGCCGGCAATTTTTCGGAAATCTCGACCGAGGACTGTAAACCCTTTGCCGTCGCCCGGCCGGCCAGCGAATCCCCGACGTTGCGGGCCAGCGCGCGCAGATCGAAGAAGTCCTGCCGCACCCCAAGCCCGGGGCCGCGGCTCTTCGCGGCATCGACGAACAATGTGGCGAGGCTGGCGAGGTGTTCGGCGCCCGCCTTGATGGTATCGACCCAGCGCCGCTCGCGCTCGTCGAGGTCGGACGTCGCCAGCAGATCGCTGATGGCGAGAATTCCAGTCAGCGGCGTGCGGACCTCGTGGGCGAACGCGGCGAGCGCCGCCTCGACCATGCCGGGGACCGTCACGGCGGCACGCTTGCGTGCCTTGCCCACGGCACGGGCTGGAGCGCGTTTTTTCGACGTCCGTTTTCTCGGTATCCGCGTAGAGCGCTGTGAGCGCGACTTCAACGCCATGATTCCCCCGACCCTGGCCGGCCCCACCATGCCATGGAGGGCGGCGGAGAGTCACGAAGGGCGTTTTCGGCTTGGAACCGGGTCCGCGGCCAATCGGGGGCCGGTCAGGGCAGCCCGACCAGACGGCGGATGTCGGCCGGCGTCGCACCCTGCGCCCGGAGTTCGCGAATACCGCTCGCCCCTGATGACTTCGACAGCTTCCGCCCCTCGCCATCGAGCGCGAGGCGGTGATGCCGGTAGGCCGGCTGCGGCAAACCGAGCAGGTGCTGCAGCAGCCGGTGCATGCTGGTCGACCAGAACAGGTCCGCGCCGCGGACCACTTCCGTCACCCCCTGCAGGGCGTCATCGACCACCACCGACAAATGATAGCTGGTCGGCGTCTCCTTGCGCGCGAGGATGACGTCGCCCCAGCCGTCGGGCCGGGCGGCCACCGCGCCGGTCTCACCACCGGGCCCCTCGCCGTGCTCGATCCAGCAAAGATCGGAGGCCCGCGCGCGCGCCGCCGCCATGTCGAGCCGCAGCGCGTAAGACGCGCCCGAATCAAGCAGGCGCGCCCGCTCATCCGAAGACAGCAGCTTCGCCGCACCCGGATAGAACGGCGCGCCGTCGGGATCGCGCGGCCAGGGCGCGCATGCCTCGCGCTGCGCCACCAGCCTTGCAATCTCGGCGCGGCTTTCGAAAGCAGGATAAACCAGACCCATCGCCGCCAGTTTCTCCATCGCGGCGCGATAGTTCGCGAGGTGCTCCGACTGCCGCCGCACCGGCGTTTCCCATGTCATCCCGAGCCAGGCGAGGTCTTCGTAGATCGCGGTCTCGAATTCCGGCCGGCAGCGCGCTGTGTCGATATCCTCGATGCGCAGCAGCAACCGGCCGCCGCGCTGACGCGCCAAATCGACATTCAGCAGCGCCGAATAGGCGTGACCGAGATGCAGATAGCCGTTCGGGCTCGGCGCAAAGCGGAAGACGGGCGGCATTGGAATTCTCGTCATTGCCGGGACAAGTGTTCAGACCGGACAGATCACTTGACCCGGCAATCCATCCCTTATGAGTCTCTGTTACGATATGAGATGGATGCGCGGGTCAAGCCCGCGCATGACGACCTAGCGAGGTGATACCTCCACCATGCCCATCCACCTCAACACCCAGGCCGACCTCGAAGAGGCGATCCATGCGCTGGTGAAGCTGGATCCGCGGCTGACACCGATCTTCGAGCTCACGGGAATGCCGGCGCTCCGGCGGCGCGAGCCCGGCTTTGCCGGGCTTGCTCACATCGTCTGCGGCCAGCAGGTATCCACCGCCAGCGCCGCGGCGATCTGGGGCCGGGTCAGCGCCGCTTTCGACCCGTTTCATCACGACACGCTGCGCAAGGCGCGGGCCGACCGGCTCGGCCGGCTCGGCCTGTCGGCGGCCAAGATCAAGACCTTGAAGAATCTGGCGCGCGAAATCGCCGCCGAGCGCCTCAATCTCGATGTGCTGGCGAACGAGGACGCCGACGCCGCGCACAACACGCTGACGGCGCTGCACGGCATTGGCCCGTGGACCGCCGACGTCTATCTGTTGTTCTGCCTCGGCCATGGCGACGCCTGGCCCGCGGGCGATCTCGCGGTGCAGGAAGCCGTCAAGATCGGGCTGGGCCTCAAGACCCGGCCGACCCCGAAACAGATGGCGCCGCTGGCGGAGCCGTGGCGGCCGCTGCGCGGCGCTGCGGCGCATCTGTGGTGGAGCTATTACCGGGTGCTGAAAAAGCGCGAAGGCGTGATCGCGGGCTAGCTTCCAGCCTCGCAGCCTGACCCGATCCTCACGCACGCAGGCCTAACGAAGCCGATCACCGCGCGCACCGCGGGCAGTTCGACGAGGTCCGGATGCGCCAGCAGCCAGAGCTCCGACACGCTGGCGGTGAACAGGTCTATCTCGACACGCTGAACGGCCTCGTTCCGCCGGAACAGGGGCACATCCTGTCGGTTACGGAATAGCCGGCATCCTTTCACGCCCTTTCTGCACGATCCCAAATAGGTATAGGGTCCGGATCAGGGAAATCGCCGCACAGACGGCCGGTACAGAGAAACGCGCATGCTCGATAGAACGGACGATATTTCGGTAGCCACGGACAGATGGCTCGCACAATTTGAAGACGCGCTTGCGAAACCTGACGATGGCTCGCTAGAGGTCCTGTTTCACCCTGACAGCTATTGGCGCGATGTGCTGGCGCTGAGCTGGACGCTGCAGACCGTCAACGGTCGCGACGCCATTTTGAAGGCGCTGAAAACTCAGGCGGCCCAGACTGCGCCCTCGGGCTTCGCCATCGATCCCGATCGCGCCGCGCCGCGCGAGGTGACCCGCGCCGGCACCAGCTCGATCGAGGCGATTTTCAAGTTTGAGACCGCTGTCGGCCGCGGCGACGGCATTCTGCGCCTGATTCCGGATGCCGGCGACGGCAACCGGTTGAAGGCCTGGACGCTGCTGACCGCGCTGGAGGAGTTGAAGGGTTTCGAGGAACAACTCGGCGTCGCGCGGCCGCGTGGCCAAGCCTATTCGCGCGATTTTCGAGGCCCCAACTGGCTCGACCTGCGCAACGCCGCAACCGAATATGCCGACCGCGATCCGACCGTGCTGGTGATCGGCGGCGGCCAGTCCGGACTCTGCATCGCCGCACGGCTGAAGCAATTGCAGGTCGACACCCTGATCGTCGACCGCGAGACGCGGATCGGCGACAACTGGCGCAAGCGCTACCACGCGCTGACGCTGCACAACCAGGTGCAGGTCAACCACCTGCCCTACATGCTGTTTCCGCCGAACTGGCCGACTTACATCCCCAAGGACAAGCTCGCCAACTGGTTCGAGGCCTATGTCGAAAGCATGGAGCTGAACTTCTGGACCGGCACGGAGTTCGAGGGCGGCAGCTACGATGAGAAGGCAGAGCGCTGGACCGTGGTATTGCGCCGGGCCGACGGCAGCAGGCGCACCATGCATCCGCGGCATGTCGTGCTGGCCACCGGCGTCAGCGGCATTCCGAGCCTGCCCGATATCCCGGGCCTGAAGAATTTTACCGGTACCGTTATCCATTCCAGCCAGTACACCGACGGCGAGGAATGGAAAGGCAAGAAGGCGCTGGTGATCGGCACCGGCAACAGCGGCCACGACATTGCGCAGGATCTGCATTCGAGCGGCGCCGAGGTGACGATGGTGCAGCGCTCCTCGACGCTGGTGGTCAGCATCGAGCCCTCGGCGCAGCTGGTCTACACGCCCTATAACGAGGGCACGCTGGAGGATAACGACCTCATCGCGACCTCTATGCCGCTCCAACTGGCGCGCAAGAGCCATGCGCTGACCAGCGATAAATCCAAAGAGCTCGACAGGGACTTGCTCGCAGGGCTGGAGCGCGTCGGCTTCAATCTCGATTTCGGCGAGGACAACACCGGCTGGCAGTTCAAGTACCTGACACGCGGCGGCGGCTATTACTTCAATGTCGGCTGCTCCGACCTGCTCATCAAGGGCGAGATCAAGCTGAAGCAGTTTGCCGATATCGACACCTTTGTCGCCGCGGGCGCTGTCATGAAAGACGGCAAAACCGTCGCCGCCGACCTGATCGTGCTGGCAACCGGTTACAAGCGGCAGGAAGAGCTGGTGCGCAAGCTGTTCGGCGAGACGGTCGCAAACCGCATCGGCACCATCTGGGGATTCGGCGACACCCAGGAACTGCGCAACATGTATGTACGCACCGGTCAGCCCGGCCTCTGGTTCATCGCCGGCGGCCTCGCGCAATGCCGGATCGGATCGAAGCAGCTGGCGCTGCAGATCAAGGCGATCGAGGAAGGATTGCTGCCGCGCTGACGGCAGCGTTGCAGCTCACCATTCCCCGTGATCGATGATTTGCCGGGCGAGGAAAGATTCCGCCCGGCGCCAGGCCATGTCGTTGTCGCCGCGGAAGGTGACATAACGATCAAACACCACTTTCCGCGCTTTGACATCGATGACGTCGAATTTCGCCTGCTGCACCAGCGTGCTCATCTTGTGAAAGCGGCCAATCAGCAGATGGGTGGCGCCGGCCTGCTCCGCCTTGCCCAGCAGTTGACCGTCATCGATGTCGCCCACCGAACAGGCGTTGGGCGGACACTCGAGTGCGACGTTCCGCATCTTTCCGCTCGCCGCCAGATCGCTGCGCAGCGCCGCTTCGAACTCACGCAGCCGCCGGCGATGGTCGGCGCTTTGATCGATCACCTCGCCCGAGGTGTCGACATAGTGGATTTCGGCGACGGCGAGGACGGGCGTCGTTCCTTGCGCCCGACCTTGCCGGACAGGACCGGCGCAGAAAATGGCGACCACGACCAAAGCGAGACCTGCTGACGGCAGCTTCATCTTTCCCATGGACTGGCTCCTGTTCGATCCTGGTTTCGCAGTTGCGCACCCGATTCAACATTGCCGTCATCGGCAAGGTCGACGATTTGCCGGCGGGTGTCTGCGCCGATCTTTATCGCGTCGCGCAGGGGGCGATCACCAATGCGGCGAAGCACGCGCACGCAAAGCGCGTGCAGTTGCGTCTCGAGGCCGCCGAGACCGACATCGTCCGGACCGTCGAGGACGGCGGCGAGGCGGCCGGCGCCGGTCCCGCGCCGAAGCCCGGCATGGGACTGCTCGGCATGCAGGAGCGGGTGGTTTCGCTCGGCGGAACGCTGCGGTTCGAGCGGCCGGCGAGCGGCGGCGCCCGGCTGGTCGTCAGCATTCCCAGGATGGGGGCGCAGGCTTGGGCATGACCGGCGCCGCGAGCCACACCCGCGTGATGCTGGCGGACGACCACGCCATCGTGCGCGAGGGCTATCGCTCGCTGCTGCAGAAACAGGATCGCCTGCGCGTGGTCGCCGAGGCGGACAACGGCCCCGAGGCCTATCGTGTCTACAAGGAGGTCAAGCCCGACCTCGTCATCATGGACCTGTCGATGCCGGGCATTGGCGGGGTCGAGGCGATCCGGCGGATCCGGCAATGGGACAAATCAGCTGTCATCCTCGTGTTCACCATGCACCAGAGCGCCGCCTATGCGATCCAGGCGATCAAGGCCGGCGCAATGTGCCATTGCACATCCCGGATAGGCCATTGCATATCCGGGTATGACAGCGACCGGCTTTCGGTGCAGACTGTCGCACAAGAATCGCATCTGGGAGAAGCACATGCCAACCATCCTCGGCTCGGGCGAGCATCGCTACCGCGTGGTGGAGAACTGGGCCAAGCTGCCGGATGGCTGGAGCCTGACCGATGTCGTCGCCGTCGCGGTCGACAGCAAGGACCGGATCTACGTCTTCAACCGCGGCGCCCATCCGATGGTGGTGCTCGACCGCGAGGGCAATTTCATCACCAGCTGGGGCGAAGGCCTGTTCAACCGCGCGCACGGGCTGCACATCGACGCCGACGACAATCTCTATTGCACCGATGACGGCGACCATACGGTTCGAAAATGCTCCGCCGACGGCAAGGTACTGCTGACCATCGGCATCCCCAACAAGCCGGCGCCGTTCATGAGCGGCGAGCCGTTCCACCGCTGCACCCACACCGCGCTGTCGCCGAAGGGCGAGATTTACGTCTCGGACGGCTACGGCAATGCCTGCGTCCACAAGTATACGCCCGACGGCAAACTGATGAAGACCTGGGGCGAGCCCGGCACCGATCCCGGCCAGTTCAACATCGTCCACAACATCGTCACCGACGCCGACGGCTGGGTCTATGTCGCGGACCGCGAGAACCACCGCGTGCAGGTGTTCGACGGCAACGGCAAATACGAGACGCAGTGGAATAACCTGCACCGGCCCTGCGCGCTGTGTTGCTGCGGCGGCAAAACACCAACGTTCATCATCGGCGAACTCGGTCCGGGGATGAATGTGAACCGTAAATCGCCCAATCTCGGCCCGCGGCTTTCCATCGTCGACGCCAAAGGCAACCGCATCGCGCGGCTCGGCGGCGAGAACGGACCGGGCATCGACGCCGGCAAATTCCTCGCGCCCCACGGCATCGCGCTGGATTCCAGGGGCGACATCTATCTCGGCGAGGTCGGCGTCACCGACTGGAAGACCAGCTTTCCGGACACGCCGATGCCGCCGGAGGTCGGGGTGACCCGCTGCCTGCAGAAGCTGGAGAAGATTTAGGGCGGCTGTTTTCCATATTTTCCGTCATGGCCGGGCATAGCCGTCCGGAGGACAGCGTCGCTTCCGCTCGCCTATGCCCGGCCATCCACGTCTTAGCTACATCGATCCAAGAAAAGACGTGGATGCCCGGGACATCTAGTGCGAAGACGTGCTTCGCACTTCTGCCCGG
>JAYSPJ010000278.1:0-13986 GCA_043722155.1 Bradyrhizobium sp. | reverse complement strand
GTCGTTTTTGCATGCAGCAGCGGCAGCCGGTCCTTCGCGTTGCGCCTGATACCGGGCCTGATCCTGGTCGCCGTCGCGGCCTGGGCCGGCGCCCTGCTGACGCGGTAGGCGCTTGGGTCGTCCGTACGACCGTTAGACCCTGAAATGCTTGCTCAGCTTCAGGCCCTGCGCCTGGTAGTTCGATCCGATGCGCTGGCCGTACATGGCGTCGGGCCGCGCCAGCATTTTCTCGTAGACCAGACGGCCGACGATCTGGCCGTGCTCGAGGATGAAGGGGACTTCGCGCGAGCGCACTTCCAGCACTGCGCGCGAGCCCTGCCCGCCGGCGCCGGCGTAACCGAAACCGGGATCGAAGAAGCCGGCATAATGCACGCGGAATTCGCCGACCAGGGGATCGAACGGCACCATTTCCGCGGCGTAATCCGGCGGCACCTGGACGGCTTCTTTCGAGGCGAGGATGTAGAATTCGCCGGGATCGAGAATGAGGCTGCCGTCGGGCCTTGCCGCGATCGGTTCCCAGAACTCACCGATGGCGTAGCCGCCGCGGCGGTCGATATCGACCACGCCGGTATGCCGCTTGGCGCGATAGCCGACGAAGCCATTGGCGTTCTCGCCCGAGAGGTCGACGCTCAGCGCCACGCCGTTGACGAGATCGGCGTCGTCGACATCGACCAGCCGCTCGGCTTCATGCAGCGCGTCGAGTTCGTCGGCGGTGAGGATGGCGTCGCCGGTGCGAAAGCGCACCTGGCTGAGCCGCGAACCCTCGCGCAGCAGCACCGGAAATGTCTTCGGGCTGATCTCGGCATAGAGCGGGCCGTGATAGCCGGCGCCGATCATGTCGAAGCGGCGCGTGCCGTCGGCGATGACGCGGGTGAAGACGTCGAGCCGCCCGGTCGAACTCTTCGGATTGGCGGCGGCGACGATCTCCGGCGGCAACGCGAGACTCTCCAATAGCGGAACGATGTAGACGCAATTGGTCTCCAGCACCGCGCCATCGGTCAGATCGATCTCGTGCAGCTTCAACTCGTCGATGCGCTCGGCCACCGTGGCGCCCGGCCCCGGCAGAAAACTCGCACGTACCCGGTAGGCGATGTCGCCGAGGCGCAGGTCGAGGCTCGCCGGCTGGATCTGGCTTTCGACGAAGGGATACGCCGGCAGAATGAGGCCGGCATCCGCCATCGCCGCGATCATGCGGTCGGGCAGAATGCCATTGGCGTCGGGCGAAAGCGTGAAGGTCACGATGGGGGTCCTCGGGACGGCCGGGTTTCCGGCCATCCAGACGCTGAAAATACGGACTTTTATCGGTTATCCGATGGCCGCCTTGACGGAAAGGGCGGGAGGGAATATCAGCATGACTTATCCCGTGGTGATTTGAGCCGGCCGGCTTGCAGCCACGTTAAATAAGTCGCTAAACAGGCCGGGGACACGCGTGATCCCGGCCTGTGGAATTTTTTCCAGGCCGGTTTTTTGTGACCATTTTCGATGGTGGTCACGACGGAGGTCACATGTCTGAGACCAAATCCACCGCCCGCTACCGTCCCGAAACCCGGCTGGTTCATTCCGGCACGCTGCGTTCGCAGTTTGGCGAAACATCCGAAGCGCTGTTCCTGACCCAGGGCTTCGTCTACGACAGCGCCGAGCAATGCGAGGCGCGGTTCAAGGGCGAGGATCCCGGCTTTCTCTATTCGCGCTTTTCCAATCCCAACATCTCGATGTTCGAGCGCCGCATGATCGAACTCGACGGCGCCGAAGCCGCGCGCGCCACCGCCACCGGCATGGCCGCGGTGACCACGGCCATTCTCGCCCCCTTGAAAGCCGGCGATCACGTGGTGGCGGCCAAGGCGATGTTCGGTTCATGCCGCTACGTGGTGGAAGACCTGCTGCCGCGCTACGGCATTTCCTCCACGCTGGTCGACGGCCTCGACCTCGATCAGTGGCAAAAGGCGATGCGGCCGAACACCAGAACCTGCTTCCTGGAGAGCCCGACCAATCCGACGCTCGACGTGCTCGATATCGGCTCGATCGCCGACATCGCCCATGCCGGCGGCGCGCGGCTGATCGTCGACAATGTGTTTGCGACGCCGATCTGGCAGAGCCCGTTGACGCTGGGCGCCGATGTCGTGGTGTATTCCGCAACCAAGCATATCGATGGCCAGGGCCGCTGCCTCGGCGGCATCATTCTGTCGTCGGAAGCGTTCATCGCCGAGCACATCCACAATTTCATGCGCCAGACCGGCCCGTCGATGTCGCCGTTCAACGCCTGGGTGCTCCTGAAGGGGCTGGAGACGCTGGCGGTGCGCGTCCGCGCCCAGACCGAAACCGCAGCTGCCATCGCCGACGTGCTGGCGCAGCATCCGAAAATCTCCCGGCTGATCTATCCCGGCCGGTCCGATCATCCGCAGGCCGCCGTGGTGAAGAAGCAGATGAGCGCCGGATCGACGCTGGTTGCCTTCGAGGTCAAGGGCGGCAAGTCCGCTGCGTTCCGTTGCCTCAACGGCCTGAAGATTTCGCGGATCTCGAACAATCTCGGCGACGCCAAGAGCCTCGTCACCCACCCCGCGACCACCACGCATCAGCGGCTGACGCCGGAGGCGCGCGCCGAACTCGGGATCAGCGAAGGTTTTATCCGGTTCTCGGCCGGGCTCGAGCACCGCGACGACCTGATCGAGGATCTGCAGGCGGCGCTGGAGCAGGCGTGAAGATGGCGAGTAGCGAGTGGCGAGTAGAAATCTTCACCATTCGCTATTCGCCATTCGCCCGCCTCACATCGGCCGGTAGGCCTGGACGGTGGACGGCACGTTGACGCCATGCTTGATCTGGCCGACCGACCTGATGATGTCGTCGCAGAGCAACTGCGCGAAGCAGGCGTAACCCCAGTCGCTCATGTGCAGGCCGTCGGCGATCACGAAATTGTCCATCGGGATCGCCTGCTTTTCATGCCAGTCGCGCATCACCTCGAAGCGCGGGAAGATGCCGACGTGGCGCAGTTCGGCGACCTTGCCGAGCATGTTGATCATCTTGCTTGCGCTTTCGGCGCGCGCGTTGACCGCCGGGGAATATTGCGGATCGACCAGCACCAGATCGGCGCCTGCCGCCTGAATCCGCGCGACGCCTTCCTCGACCAGCTTGACGGTCTCGGCGGGATCGAGGTTGCGCAGCACGGCGTTGGTGCCGACCTGCCAGATCACCAGATCCGGATGCATGTCGAGCACGGCGGTCTGCAGCCGCGTCATCATTTCGGGCGCGTCCTCGCCGCCCCGGCCGCGATTGGCCACGGTGATGTCGGCCGTCGGATATTGCCGGCGCAACTGCGCCGCCAGCCGGTTGGGATAGGTGAATTCGGGTGACGTCGAGCCATAGCCCTGCGTCGAAGAAGAACCGAACGCGACGATCACCACCGGCTCGCCCGCGGCCAGCTTGCGCGCCACGCGCGGCAGCGATCCCATCTTCTTGGCGCCGCCCTTCGACGGCAGACAGGGAACGCGGCTGAAAATGTCGCCGGCTGATTTCGCGACTCCCTTGACCTTCTCGATTGCCTTGGAGGTGAGGCTCTTTTGCTGCGGATTGGCCGGGTCGCCGGCGGCGACATTGCCACCGGTCGCGCCGGTCTCCTGCGGCTTGGCCGGATCGGGTTTGGCGCTGTCAGAGAGGGTGGCCTGCTCGGCGCCTTGCGCCCGCGCAGGCAGGAGCTGTGCCGGCGTCAGCAGCACGAGCACCGCGACCGCGGGCACGGCCAGCGATGTCATTCGGCAAAAAGGGCGGTGACAACTCATTAACGCTAGTTCCTCAATTCTGCTGAGCCGGGTTAACGCGAGCCGCTTCGATCACGAATTTCGCCAGCGCGCGGCCGAGGCAATCATGGACGCGCCTGGCAAGGTCGAGACCGTGAGTGGCGCTGAACAGGTCGAAGTCTCCCTGATCATTCCAGTGACGCATGATGGCAAAGCGGTCGAACAGCGGAACGTCGTGCTGCTGCGCCACCACGCGCATGTTATCCAGATAGGGCGGCGCGGAAATCATGGTTTCCGTGCGCGGGCTATATTGCAGATTCATCAAGACCACGTCGGCTCCCGCCTCTTGCAGCGCAACAACTCCTTCACCGACCGCGGTGCGAAAATCCTCGGGATCGATCGATCTCATCGCATCATAGGTGCCGGTCTGCCAGATAACCAAAGTAGGCTTTTTAACTTCCACCAGCTTAACGAGGCCGGCCGCGACTTCGTCGGCGGTCTTCTTGATCTGTAGTTCTATGGAGACGTTGACCGCGACCCTGGGCAGCATCTGCTTCAGCATCGCCTGCAACCTTGCGGGGTAGGCGCTGGCCTCGGATGTACTGATGGTTGACGACCGGCTGCCCACCACCAGAATATCCAGCGGACGGCCGCTTTTGACGGCGTTCTCGACCTTGGACAGAGTACCCTCGGTCGTGAGAAGGTAGGCCGGGACCTCGCAATTGGCGGGGGCATCCTGGGCGCACGCGGGCGCCACGGCCAGGAAGCCGGCAAGCAAGATCAGTCCCAGAAGGGCCACCGGATTGGACTTCATGAGCCCCCTCCTGCCATATCGGCATTTCCCACGGCGCCTTTTTTTCGCGATGCGCTCTTGTCGGCAGAATGCTTGTACCACGAAATAATCCACGCCATGCCGGACATAATGAGGATTCCAGAAAGACTGACGATGAAATGCAGGGTTGTGCTGCCGCGGGAGAGCTCGGTCAGCACGAAATGCCCGGCGAAGGCCAGGAACACGCCGAGGCAGAAGATCTCCAGCGAATGCTGCCCGCACAGGATCACCGGCCGCAGCCAGCGCGACTTCAATCCGGGCCAGTCCTTCGGCAGCAGGCGCACCGTAACCGCCGCCAGCGCCAGGAAGTGCGCGAACCTGAGCACATCCATGTCGGTCTTGGTGATCGGGTACATCCACTGCTCGATGCGCTTCGGCATCAGGAAGTTCAGCTGCGGCAGGTGCCACGTCAATGTGACGCAGAATGCGAAGAACAGATAGGCGATGCAAATCCACATCGTGATCGGCGATGACAGGACCCGCGACATTCGCCGGGCGCCGCCCAGCGCGCACCACGCGCCGAACACGAACAGCAATTGCCAGGCGAACGGATTGAAGGCCCAGAAGCCGTTCGGATACGCCGACAGATACAGATCGAATTGCCAGGTGACGGCATAGAGCGCCACCGACAGCGCCAGCGTGACGTCGGCCCGCCACTTCATCAGCCACAGGATCAGGGGCAGAAACAGCATCAGCACGATATAGAGCGGCAGCACGTCCATGTTGACGGGACGGAATCGCAGCAGCAGCGCCTGGATGATGGTGACATCGGGCTGCTTGAGGAAATCCATGATCCCCATTTCTTCCGAATACAGCGGGTTGTCGAACCTGGAAGCGACGTAGGAGATTTCCGCCAGAAAGATCGTGAACAGGAACACGTGCGCGACATAGATCTGCCAGACCCGCCGCAGGATGCGCGCGGTCGCGATCACGAATCCGGCCTCCAGCATGGCGCGACCGTAAACGAACGCCGCGGTATAACCGGAGATGAAGATGAAGATTTCGGTGGCGTCGCTGAATCCGTAATTGCGGAAGGTGAACCAGGTCAGGATATTGTTCGGCAGATGGTCGATGAAGATCAGCCACAGCGCCAGCCCGCGAAACAGATCGAGCCGCAATTCGCGCTCGGCGCCGGCGGGAAGCAAAACCACCGGCAAGGCAACCGGCGCCGCGGCTGCGTCGCGCGCACCCGCCTCGTCCGCAAGCGGTGGTCCGGTAACTCGATCGGCAATGGACGTCATCTGGCACCGTCTGGAGATGAACTTTAACCGCCCGCCCGACACGAAAGCTAGTGTCGGCACGCGGGTTGCAAGCAAGGTACGCAAGGCAAGATACGTAAATCGGCCGGCGCAGGTGCGCTTTAGGCCGGAACTTTGTTGAAACCGCGATTGGAATTGCAATTGCATGGCTGCCGCCACGGCGGTCCGGTGGTTGGTTCCATCAGCACTCTTCGATATGATGCGCCTTCGGGGATTTGGAAGACGGACTGTTTGGAAGACTACCGCATGTACCGCGCCGTTACCCGCCAGATCGAGGTCACCGTCGAGCCGAACTTCCTGCCGGAACGCTCGTCGGTCGAAAACCGTCAGTATTTCTGGTCCTACACCATCGTCATCACCAATACCGGCGAGGAGACCGTGCAGCTGCAGACCCGGCACTGGATCATCACCGACGCCTCGGGGCGCAAACAGGAAGTCCGCGGCGAAGGCGTGGTCGGCGAACAGCCGGTGCTGGCGCCCGGCGAGCGCTTCGAATACACCTCGGGCGTGCCGCTGCCGACCGCGTCCGGTTTCATGAGCGGACGTTACCAGATGGTGAGCGAGAGCGGCGAGCAGTTCGAGATCGACGTCCCGGCATTTTCGCTCGACAGTTCCGACAGCAAGCGGGTGTTGAACTAGCCAGCGCTGAGTAACGGCGCAGGCGGCGGCTGAGGGTGTGCGCGTTAATCTTAACTGGCGCGCTACGTAGTTCTGCGGATTCGAATTTCGCGCTGCAGCATTTAACCTTCCTCGTATGCCACAAACTTCAAAGCCGATGCCGGCCTGCCAACGGTGTCGGATAGCCATGATCCTCGACCGAATTACTCCGTGCGCCGCGGACTACGATATGTAGTCCTATACGTGTTCGGAATGTACTGGTGTCTTCAGCATGGTCGGGCCGCGAACAGCCGATCGTGCCGCGGTCAATGAAAGACGGGTGGTTCTGCGACACGCCGTCACAACGCCGGCAACGATTGCGTCCGGCCGCAGGGCGATCGCGTGCACGGTTCGCAACTTTTCCGCCACCGGCGCCAGTCTGAGTTTGACCAGCCTTCCGCGGCTTGCGAAAAATTTCACATTGATGGCCGCCGGATCGACCCTGCCCTGCCGCGCCGTCTGGCGCAGGGGAAAACAGGTCGGCATCGCGTTCGATTAGAAGAGGTGGCGATTTCCCGGCAGCGCTCTTGCGCTGTCCGGTGGCGAGCGGGTGAGGGAGACTCTCGATGAGGAACTGGCCTTCTTCATTACCGGGCTTGATGATCCGGCAATCCATCGCCTTCCAAAAACGCTCTCGCGATGGATGCCCGGATCAAGTCCGGGCATGACGGGTGTGTTGATGCCGCCCCTACTCCTCCACGCCCGCTTCCTGCGGCGTGAATTCGTATATCGACGAACAAAACTCGCAGGTCACCACCACCTTGCCGTCCTTGACCATGTCGGCGCGATCCTGCTGCGCAAAGCTGTTCAGCATCGCCGACACCGCGTCGCGCGAGCAGGAGCATTGCGCGCGTAGCGGCAGCGGCGCGAATACGCGGACGCCGCGCTCGTGAAACAAGCGATACAGCAGCCGCTCGCCGGACAGGTCGGGATCGATCAGCTCGACGTCCTCGACGGTCGAGATCAGCGACTGACCCTCGATCCAGGCGTCGTCTTCCGCGACCTCGTGGGTTTGCGCGCCTTCCGGCGCGTCGCCGGGATGCAGGTCGGCCTGCCGCGCCCGCTCCGGCGCCTTGGGCAGAAACTGCAACAGCATGCCGCCGGCGCGCCAGCGATGTTTCGGGCCGTCGCCGCCGCCGCGCCATTCCTCGCCGACCGCGAGACGCACGCGCGTGGGGATCTGCTCGGAACGCAGAAAGTATTCGTGCGCGGCGTCTTCCAGGCTGCCGCCTTCCAGCGCCACCAACCCCTGATAGCGGCTCATGTCCGGCCCCTGGTCGACGGTCATGGCGAGATGGCCCTTGCCGAGCAGCGCGCCGGAATCCTGGCCGTCCCTGAGCCGCTTGGCGTCGAAGCGCGCATAGGCGCGCAGGCGATCCGGGGCCTGAAAATCCACGATCAGGAACGACACCGGGCCGTCGGTCTGGGTCTGCAGAATGAAGCGGCCGTCGAATTTCAGGGACGAGCCGAGCAACGTCGTCAGCACGATCGCCTCGCCGAGCAGCTTGCCGACCGGCGGCGGATAGTCGTGCCTGGTCAGGACCTCGTCGAGCGCCGGGCCGAGCCGGGTCAGGCGGCCGCGCAGATCCAGCGAAGCGACCTCGAACGGCAGCACCGCATCGTCGACCGGAACCGCGGACGGGGCGCGGATCGGGGTTTCCGGAGGGATTTTGATGTCGGGGGATTGTGAAGTCATGGCGCTTTATCTGGGGTCGACGAGGGCGGAACGAAAGGGCTTGAAAACAGGTCTATCGTCGTCAACGCCGGCGTCAGGCGGTTGAGCAGCCACATCACCTGAACGTTGCGATGTGTCTCCGCCTCCAGCCGCCGGCTCGCCCGCACCCGGTGCAAGTACCCATAAATATACAGCTTCAAAAGATCGCCAGGTGCGTAAGGTGGCCGCCCCGTTTCTTCCGCAGCAACCTTGGAAAATCCCAGATCCGCCAAATCCAGCGTCTCTACGAAGGCATCAATAACCCGAACCGGATCGTCGCGCCCAACCACTTCGTCCAGAACCTCGGGAAAAAGCGTCGTTTGGTATCGCGATTGTCCGGTGACGTGTGCCATCATTCCCTCGAATCAAAACCCGCTGCCCGCCATACTAACCCGAGTTTTCACACAGCCTGGAAAGCGGGGACGACGAGAGAGGGCTCACCTCTCCCGGAACGAGCGCATCAGCTGGTCGCTCAAGGGCTTCATCAGGTAGGACAGCATGGTGCGGTCGCCGGTCTGCACGAAGGCTTCCACCGGCATGCCCGGGATCAGCTTGACCTCGCCGAGCCTTGCTACTTCCGCCGGCGCCATCGAGACCCGGATGGTGTAATAGCTCTGACCGGTGCGCTGGTCGGTGGTGACGTCGGGCGAGACGCGCGAGACCACGCCGTTCAGTTCCGGCGTGGTGCGCTGATTCAACGCCGACAGCCGCAGCACCGTCTTCTGGCCGATCTGCAGCTTGTCGATATCCTGCGGATTGACCTTGGCTTCGACCGAAAGATCGTCGGCCTGCGGAACGATCATCATGATGGCGTCGCCGGCGGTGATCACGCCGCCGACGGTGTGAACCGTGGATTGCAGCACCATGCCGTCCTGCGGGGCGCGGATGTCGACCCGGCGCAACTGGTCTTCGGCCGTCACCTTGCGCTCGACGAACTCGCCGATCTTGTCGTTGGTCTCGCGCAGATCCTTGGAGACTTCGCTGACCAGATCCTTGTCGACCTGAATGATCTGCAGTTCGGTTTCGGTGATCTTGCCCTTGGCCTGAGCCCTCGAGGCGACATACTGCCCCCGCTCGCCAGCCAGTCGCGCCAGGTCGCGCTCCAGCACCGTCAACCGCGAAATCTGCACCAGTTTCTGCTCGTAAAGCGAGCGAACCCCGACCAGTTCCTTTTCGACCAGTGCAAGTTCCTTGGTCTTGGCGGTCTCCTGGGCGGTCAGGCCGACGATCTCTTCGTTCAACTGCGCGACGCGCTCCCGCAGCTGCGCCTTTTGTCCGGCCCGCCCGGTGGTGCGCACCTCGAACAGCTTGCCCTCGCTGGCCATGACGTTCTGGACGTCGGGATCGCTGGCGCGGTCGAGCAGCATCGCAGGGAACGTGATGGTGTCGAGGCCGCGCTGTTCGGCCTCCAGCCGCGCCGCCCGCGCCCACAGCCCGTTGAGGGCCTTGTTGACGATGGCGAGGCCGGCCTTGGTGACGGTGTCGTCGAGCCGCACCACCACGTCGCCGGCCTTCACCGCCATGCCGTCGCGGGCGCGCACCTCGCCGACCACGCCGCCGGTCGGGTGCTGTACTTTCTTCACGTTGGAATCGACGACGATCGCTCCCGGCGCGATCAACGCGCCCGAGATCTGGGCCGTCGACGCCCAGGTGCCAAGTCCGCCCGCCAGAACCAGGATGACGGACAGGCCGATGATCATATGCAGCCGTATCGACGCTCTCGCATCACGCTTCGCGCTGCCGGTCATGATTTGGCAACTCCTCCCTCGGAGACGATCTTGATCGGAGACGGCGGCGCAACCCGCTGCTGCAGCACCTGACCCAGCACGGTTTCCTTGGGCCCGAACGCCTGCATGCGGCCGTCCTTCAGCACCAGCAGCATGTCGACCGCCTCGATCCCGATCGGCCGGTGCGCGACCACCACCACGATGGCGCCGCGTTCGCGCGAGGCACGAACCGCCCGTGTCAACGCCTCGTCGCCCTCGGTATCGAGATTGGAGTTCGGCTCGTCGAGCACGATCAGGAACGGATCGCCGTACAGCGCCCGCGCCAGCGCCACGCGCTGCGCCTGACCGGCCGAGAGCGCGGTGCCCTGCTCGCCGATCTGGGTGTCGTAGCCCTCGCGCATCTTGATGATCATGTCGTGGACGCCGGCTTCCTTGGCGGCCTTGATGATGGCCTCGGAAGTGGCTTCGGGATCGAACCGGCAGATATTCTGCGCGACCGAGCCGGCGAACAGCTCGACGTCCTGCGGCAGATAGCCGATGTGGCGGCCCAGGATGTCGGACGACCACTGATCGAGCGCCGCCCCATCGAGCCGTACCTTGCCGCGCACCGGCTGCCATACTCCGACCAGCGCGCGTATCAGCGAAGATTTTCCAGATCCGCTCGGCCCGATCACGCCGAGGCCGTTGCCGGCTTCCAGCGCGAATGTCACGTCCTGCACGATGATTTTCTGATCGCCCGGCGGCACGATGCTGACGGCCTCGACCGACAGGCGTTTCGATGGACTTTGCAGCAATGTCGGCGGCGCCGGCGCCGGCAGGGTTTCGAGCAGCCGGTTGAGGCGGTGCCAGCTCTGACGCGCGGCGACGAACCCCTTCCAGTGCGCGATGGCGAGGTCGACCGGCGCCAGCGCCCGCGCGCTCAGGATCGAGCCCGCGATGATGACGCCGGCGGTTGCTTCCTGGTTGATCACGAGATAGGCGCCGACCGCGAGCACCGCGGACTGCAGCATCATGCGCATGACCTTGGCGATGGCGCCGAGACCGCCGGCGACGTCGCTGGCGCGCTGATTGCCTGCGAGATATTTTTCGTTGGCCTCGCTCCAGCGCCGGGCCAGGCGACCGGACATTCCCATCGCGACCAGCACCTCGGCGTTGCGCCGGCTGGTGGCGGCCAGATCGTTGCGGCGCGCCGCGAGTCCCATGGCCTCGCGCGCCGGCGCGCGCGACATAAACTCGGTGATGATGGTGAGGGTGACCAGAATGATCGCGCCGACCAGCGCGGTCAGGCCGATCATCATATGGAAGGCGAAACAGATCGCCAGATAGAACGGCAACCACGGCAGGTCGAAGAACGCGCCGGGGCCCATGCTGGAGAGGAACGAGCGGACATTGTCGAGATCGCGCAGCGGCTGCAGGCCCTCGTTGCGCCCGCCCACCATCAGCGGCAGGCGCACGACGGTATCGAACACGCGGGCATTGAGAGCTTCATCGAGCGAGGTGCCGATCCGAACCAGGACGCGGCCCCGGATCAGGTCGAGAATGCCCTGGGCGATGTACAGTCCGCCGGCCAGGATCACCAGGCCGACCAGCGTCGGGATGCTGCGGCTCGGCAGCACCCGGTCGTAGACCTCCAGCATGAAGATCGAGCCGGTCAGATACAGGAGGTTGATCATGCAGCTCATGAGGCCGACGCCAATGAAAGCGCTGCGGCAGGCGCGCAGCGCATCACCGAGTTCGGAACTCCGGACACCGGGAGCGGCTGCCATCAAATCTGATCTCTTCGCGAGGGGTGCAAGGACCTCAATTCTACCGGTGTTTGCGGCCAGCGTCCATGTAACTCGCGTTAACCTAAACACGCGCGGGGCGCGCCGGCCGTCCTCCGAACCGGGGAGGACGGCGCGCATCGGGGACGCGACTGGCTCCGCCGGAGCCTGTCGAGGGTGCCAGGGAACGAATTGAGCGCCATGGCGGCTCAGGGAACCTCTCCACCGGGCACGCAATCCCCGCGTTCTCCGGCGGGCGGACGGAACATAACGGCTCTCGGTGGCTTGTCATGCATCTTCCCAATCACACTGGAGCACTTATGATTCGCCGCTTTATCGGAACCGCTGCGCTTGTCGCCGTTCTCGCCGTTCCTTCGCTTGCCCTCGCCCAGGGCGTCCCCGGTGGCATCGAGCGCGGCGCGCGCGACGGTGAACGGGCCGCCGGTCCGGTCGGCGCCGTGGTCGGCGGCGTCGTTGGCGGTGTCGTCGGTGGCGTGGCCGGCGTTCTCGGCGTCGACGAGCGTCCGCGTTTCCGCAGCTACGTGGTCGAGCAGCGCCGCCCGTCCTATCAGTATCGCGAAGACGTCCGGGTTGGCGTCGTCCTGCCGGAAGAAGGCGTCACCTATTATGAGGTGCCGCAGGAATATGGCGTTCGCGATCATCGCTACACCGTCGTGAACGGTCGCACGGTTCTGGTCGAACCGCGTACCCGCCGGATCGTCGAGATCGTCGAGTAACAGACCGCAACATCGATCACGTCAAAGGGGGCCGTCTTTCGGGGCGGCCCCTGTTTTGAGGCCTCGCGGATGATCTGCGCGATGAGGCCGCTTCGGATGCGGAGCTCGACGACTGCAATCCGGCCGCCAAAATCCTCGCCGCGGGAACTTTCGGCTGTGACCATTGTTATTTGGTCATGACACAACCTGATACCTGGTACGTGGCCTTCGGGCCGGACAAGACCGTCAAAATGGACGACAGCGCCGAGGGCGCGGTGCGATCGACCCGGACCTTCAGGTCCGAAGTCGACGCCAAGCTGTTTGCCTTGCAGATCCTGGCCAAGGGCTGGTCGGCGAGCGCCGGCACACTCAACCCGCATCAGCCCAAGCAGGTGATCGGGGCTTCCCAGATCGAGAAATGGGCCGACCCGCGCGTCAACGCCTGAACTGGAGCGCTATGGCGCGATGAGTTCAGGTTACTCGGCCGGCTCAAAGCCATCACGCCTGGCTAGGTTGCGGCAACCGCCGCGGCCGGCTCGGCCAGAATGCACCTGGCGATCCTGTCCGGCCCCACCTGAACATTGGGAGGCAGTTGTTCCATGCAGCGGGCTTCCGCGAAAGTGCAGCGCGGCGCGAACGAGCAGTTGACCGGCGCCTTGTCCAGCGAAGGCGGCGTCCCCGGGATGGTTTCCAGCCGCTGGCCGCGCCTGGCGCCGTGCACGGTGGAGGCCAGCAAGCCGCGCGCGTAAGGGTGGATCGGCGTGCGCACGATCTGGCGGAGCGTGCCCTGCTCGACGATCTGGCCCGCATACATCACCGCGACCCGGTCGCAGATTTCGATGGCGACGCCGATATCGTGGGTGACGAAGATGACGGACATGCCGAACTCGCGCTGCAGTTCGCGCAGCAGCAGCAGGATCTGGATCTGCACGGTGGCGTCCAGCGCCGTGGTCGGCTCGTCGGCGAGCAGGATCTTCGGCTTGCAGGCCAGCGCCAGCGCGATCATGGCGCGCTGGCGCATGCCGCCCGACATTTCGTGCGGATAGGCATCGAGCCGGCGTTTGGCCGAGGGAATCCGCACCACCTCCAGCATCTCCAGCGCCCGCGCGGTGGCGTCGGTCTGGCTCTTGCCCTCGTGGCGCATCACGCTTTCGGAAATCTGCTGGCCGATGGTGTAGACCGGATCGAGCGCCAGCGCCGGCTCCTGGAATATCATCGAGACGGTCTGGCCGCGAAACGCCGACAGTTCCTCGTCGTCCAGCGCCAGCACGTCGCGCCCCAGCACCTGCACGCTGCCGGAAATCTGCGTCCGCTTTTTCGGCAACAGCCGCATCAGCGCGCGCAGGGTGACGCTCTTGCCCGAGCCGGACTCGCCGAGCAGGCCGAGCACCTCGCCCTCGCCCAGCGACAAGCTGAGATCGTTGACGGCATGGACGGTGCGCTCGCCGCTGAAGCGAATGTTGAGGTTTCGGATCTCGACGAGATTGCTCATGCTGGTTTCGGCACCCGGTCGTGAAAGTCAGTCGCGCGCTGGAACGCCGCGCCAAGGCGCAATATCATGGCTTCATCGAACGACCGGCCGACCAG
>JAYSPJ010000277.1:0-1906 GCA_043722155.1 Bradyrhizobium sp. | reverse complement strand
CGGGCAGATCGCCTCGCACAGCTTGCAGGCGATGCAGCGCTCTTCGCCATTGGGATAGCGGCGCAGCGCATGCTCGCCGCGGAAGCGCGGCGAGATCGGCCCCTTCTCGAACGGATAGTTCAGCGTCGGCTTCGGCTTGAAGAAATAGCGCATGGCGAGAAAGAACGCCGATACGAATTCCGACAGCAGCAGCGAGTGGGCTGTGGCCCTGATATTGACACTCATAGCGACCTCATTTCGGAGCGAGCCCCGCGAAGTGCAGCACGCCGGCGACGATCACCACCATCGTCAGCGAGATCGGCAGGAACACTTTCCAGCCGAGCCGCATCAATTGGTCGTAGCGGTAGCGCGGCACGATCGCCTTCGCCATCGCAAACATGAAGAACATGAAAAATACCTTGAGCACGAACCAGATCACGCCGGGCACCCAGGTAAACGGCGCATAGGGAATCGGCGGCAGCCAGCCGCCCAGGAACATGATCGCGGCCATCGCGCACATCGTGGTGATCGCGACATATTCGCCGAGCATGAACAAGAGATACGGCGTCGAGCCGTATTCAACCATGAAACCCGCAACCAATTCGGATTCGGCTTCCACCAGGTCGAACGGCGGACGGTTGGTCTCCGCCAGCGCCGAGACGTAGAAGATCACGAACATCGGAAACAGCGGCAGCCAGTACCAGCCGAGCAGGCCGAATTTGGTGTTCTGCGCCTCGACCACGGCCGACAGGTTCAGCGAGCCGGCGCACAGCAGGACGGTGATGATGACGAAGCCGATCGAGACTTCGTACGACACCATCTGCGCCGCCGCGCGCAGCGCGGCGAGGAAGGGATATTTCGAGTTGGACGACCAACCGGCCATGATGATGCCGTAGATCGACAGCGACGAGATCGCGAAAATATAGAGCACGCCGACATTGATGTCGGAGATTACCCAGCCGAGATCCATCGGGATCACCGCCCAGGCCGCCAGCGCCAGCACGCAGGACACCAGCGGGGCCAGCAGGAACACGCCCTTGTTGGCGCCGGAGGGAATGATCGGTTCCTTCAGCACGAACTTTAAGAGGTCGGCGAAGGATTGCAGGAGGCCCCAGGGGCCGACGACGTTGGGTCCGCGACGGAGCTGCACTGCCGCCCAGATCTTGCGATCGGCGAGCAGGATGTAGGCGATCACAATCAGCAGCACCACGAGCAGCAGAACGCTCTGCGCGATCATGATGATCAGCGGCCACAGGGTGCTTATCCAGAATTCAGCCATCAGGTCACGCTCACTCCGCCGCCGTCAGCATTTGCCCGGAGGCCAGGCGGGAACATTCCGCCATGACCGCCGACGCGCGCGCGATCGGGTTGGTCAGGTAAAAGTCCTCGACGGAAGTCTTGAACGGCGCCTTCTCAACGCTGCCGCCCCTGGCTGCGAATGCCTTGAGATCGGCCGCGTTGCCGGCTTCGATCTGGTCGACGCGCATCAGATGCGGCGCGGCCTTGAAGAGGGCCTGCCGCAGCGCGCCGAGGGAATCGTAAGGCAGCTTCTTAGCCAGAACGTCCGAAAGCGCGCGGATGATCGCCCAGTCCTCACGCGCCTCTCCGGGTGGAAACGCCGCGCGGTTGGCCATCTGCACCCGGCCTTCGGTGTTGACGTAGATGCCGGATTTTTCGGTATAGGCCGCCCCCGGCAGGATGACGTCGGCGCGGTGCGCGCCGCTGTCGCCGTGGGTGCCGATGTAAACCGCGAAGGTGCCGTCGGGCAACTGGATCTCGTCGGCGCCGAGCAAGAACAAGACGTCAAGGGTCCCGAACGTCGTCATCTGCGCCGCACTGAGACCGCCCTCGCCCGGCGCAAAACCGATATCGAGTGCGCCGACCGTCGAGGCCGCAGACTGCAGCACGGCAAACCCGTTCCAGCCGT
>JAYSPJ010000276.1:0-2650 GCA_043722155.1 Bradyrhizobium sp. | reverse complement strand
GGCATCCGCCGCCTCGAAGTGCGCCTGCGCGCCGGCCTTTGCATGTTCCGTGATGCGGATCCGGCACGCGCCGATAGCGTGCAACGTCGCATTGAGTGTTTCATTGAGCGGCAGCCTTGCGGCGTCCGGTCCGCCGATCAGGATGCCATCGATGGAGATCTCATAGACCGGCGCTGCGATCGGGCCGCGCGCGGTCTGAATTTCCATGGCCAGATTGCACGGCAGCGGCTGGCTGTTGTGGTCGTTGCGCTCGTTCTGGCGCAGCAGCACCGCGCAGCGCGACTTGAGTTTCTGCGCGAACATGGTGACGGCCTTGCCGGCGCTGGCGACGCTTTCGCCATGGGCCTCGGCCTGCTTGGTCACATGATCGATTTCGGCGGCGCTCTCGCCGACCGCGACGATGAAGTTCGACGCGGTGGCGGCGTTGTCGGATATCTCGCCGGTGGTTTCGGTCTGCTCGGCCACGGCGCCATTGACGATTTCGAATACCGGGCGGATCGCTTCGATCGCCTGCGAGATCCGGTGCACCGCATCGACCGAACCCGCGGCGTCGCGCTGCAGCGCGTCGATCTTTTTCGAAATTTCCTCGGTGGCGTTCTGGGTCTGCACCGCCAGCGCCTTGACCTCGGTGGCGACCACCGCGAAACCGCGTCCGGCGGTACCCGCCCGTGCCGCCTCGATGGTGGAGTTGAGCGCCAGCAGCGTGGTTTGTCTCGCGATCTGCGCGATCAGATTGACGACATTGCCGATCGCGGCCGAGGACTCCCTCAGGCGGTCGACATTGAGGCTGGCTTCGCGGGCGGCGGCGCTGGCTTCGTCGGCGAGCTTGCTGGCGTCGCGCACCTGCGATCCGATGCCTTGCGCCGAATGGGTGAACTTGTCCGCGGCAAGCGAGAAGGTGGTGGCGGTGGACTGCGCGGCGCTGGTGCGCCCGGTCAGGGCATCGGTGCGCTGGCGGATGGTGGAAAGCGTCGCTGCGGTGGCTTCGGCGCCACCGGCGACCGAATTGGCCGCGCGCTCGAGCTGCCGGATCATGGCGCCCAGTTCGAGCTCGAGCAGTTCGAGGATTTCCCGGGCCGAATCGCTCTCCGGAACACCGGGAACATCGGTCGCAACGACAGGGGCGGGAGGTGCTGCCTGGAGGGCAGGCGCAGCCGGTTCCGGCAGCCGTTTCCGAAACAAACCGAATGCCATGGGGCTTTCTCTTTCGGACGACGAAATGAGATCGGCATTCTCGCATTCGGGCGTGAAGTCATGGTTAATGATTACCTTTTTCGCAGGCAGCAACCACTACTGCAATACCGAAAACCCCGGTAAATCTTTGATTTCGGCGGATTGCCGGCCTATAACGCCGCGCCTTCCTCCATTCATCCCGGACGAATCCGAAAAGAGACCGCATGGCCGGACATTCCCAATTCAAGAACATCATGCACCGCAAGGGCCGGCAGGATGCCCAGAAGTCGAAGCTGTTCAGCAAGCTGGCGCGGGAAATCACCGTCGCCGCCAAGATGGGCGCGCCCGATCCCGGCATGAACGCGCGGCTGCGCGCCGCGATCACCTCCGCCCGCCAGGAAAACATGTCGAGGGACTCGATCGAGCGCGCGGTGAAGAAGGCGACCGGCACCGAGGGCGAGAATTACGACGAGATCCGGTACGAGGGCTACGGTCCCGGCGGCGTCGCCGTGATCGTCGAGGCGCTGACCGACAACCGCAACCGCGCCGCGTCCGACATCCGGTCCTACTTCACCAAGTCCGGCGGCAATCTCGGGGAAACCGGCTCGGTCGCCTTCATGTTCGACCGCACCGGCATCATCGAATACGACGCCAAGGTCGGCTCCGACGACGCAGTTCTGGAAGCCGCGATCGAGGCCGGCGCCGACGACGTTGTCTCCAGCGAGAGCGGCCACGAGATCTACGCCTCGCAGGAGACTTTTCGCGAAGTCGCCAAGGCCCTGGAAGCCAAATTCGGCGAAGCCCGCAAGGCGGCGCTGACCTGGAGGCCGCAGAACACCGTGCCGGTCGACGACGAGACCGGCGAGAAGCTCTTGAAGCTGATCGACCTCCTCAACGAGCATGACGACGTGCAGAATGTCTACGCCAATTTCGAGGTCTCGGACGCGCTGATGCAGAAAATGGGTGGGTAGGGGTTCTCAGGTTGTCGTTGCCGGGCCTGACCCGGTAATCCATCCTTCTTGAATGACTTTCTTCCCAGATGGATGCGCGGGTCAAGCCCGCGCATGACGAGTGTATATACCCACGTCCGCCGGGTATGGCGGTTGATTGCGAGCGCGCGCGCTAGGCTAGAAACTCCGACATGGGCTATAAAACCCCATGATATCTCCCCCGATTCGCCACCCCGTCCGTATCCTTGGTATCGATCCGGGCCTGCGCCGCACCGGCTGGGGCGTGATCGAGATCGACGGCAACCGGCTGAGCTTCGTCGGCTGTGGCTCGGTGGAGCCGCCGGACAGCCTGCCGCTGGCGAGCCGGCTGCTGGCGATTCACGAGGGCCTTGCCGCCGTGCTCGGGGACTTCCAGCCGGTGGAGGCCGCGGTCGAGCAGACGTTTGTCAACAAGGACGGCGTCGCTACCTTGAAACTGGGGCAGGCGCGGGGAGTTGCGATGCTGGCGCCGGCCATGTTCGGGATAC
>JAYSPJ010000275.1:0-2076 GCA_043722155.1 Bradyrhizobium sp. | reverse complement strand
GCGCAAGGTCATGGAGCCGCGCAACGGGCTTGCCGACTGGGAAGTCACGCAAGAACTGGCGCGCGCGCTGGGTCTCAACTGGAACTACGCGCACCCGTCTGAAATCATGGACGAGGTCGCCGCCGTGACGCCAAGTTTTGCCAGCCTGTCCTACGCTCGGCTCGACGAACTCGGGTCGATCCAGTGGCCGTGCAACGAGAAGGCGCCCGAGGGCACGCCGGTGATGCACACCGCCGGCTTCGTTCGCGGCAAGGGCAAGTTCGTCATCACCGAATATGTGCCGACCGACGAGCGCACCGGCCCGCGCTTCCCGTTGCTGCTGACCACCGGGCGGATCCTCAGCCAGTATAATGTTGGCGCGCAGACCCGACGGACCGAGAATGTCGTGTGGCACGAGGAAGACCGGCTCGAGATCCACCCGCACGACGCCGAGCAGCGCGGCGTGCGCGACGGCGACTGGGTCAACCTCGGGAGTCGCGCCGGTGGGACGACCTTGCGCGCGCTGATCACCGACCGCGTCGCGCCAGGCGTGGTTTACACGACCTTCCATCACCCGCTGACCCAGGCCAACGTCGTGACGACCGATTATTCGGACTGGGCGACCAATTGTCCGGAATACAAGGTAACTGCGGTCCAGATCAGCCCCTCGAACGGCCCGAGCGACTGGCAGGAACGCTATCAGGAGCAGGCCGCGCAGAGCCGCCGGATCGTGACCGAGGCAGCCGAATGACCCGCTCCACGCTCGATAATCTGATCTACATGGCCAACCAGATCGCGCGCGAGTTCGCCAACCAGCGCTCGGGCCAGGCCGCGGAGGCGACGTGCGATCATATCTGGCATTTTTGGGATCCGCGCATGCGAACGATGATCCTCGCTCATCTGCGCGACGGTGCGGCGGGTCTCGACCCGGTAGTCGTTTCTGCCCTGAACGAGCTCGACAAAACGACCGGCGAGCCCCGCTCGATGACCAAGGCCACTAAATTCAACCAGGCGATCGATGCCGCCGCCGATCGCGACCTGATGTCCGACGCCGGTTGATCATCCGAACAGCCCGTGCGGATCGACGAGTAACAGCATCTCGTCGCTACGGGCCAGTGCGATGAGGGTCAGACCGGCTTGCTGAGCCCGTTCGATCGCCAGGCTGGTCGGAGCCGAGACCGTAACTAGCAGCGACACGCCTGCCAGCGCCGCCTTCTCGACCAATTCATAGGAGCAGCGTGAAGTCAGTAAAACGAAGCCCACGCCCGGATCGATCGCCTCGCGCAGGCAATGCCCGACCAGCTTGTCGAATGCATTATGGCGCCCGACATCCTCGCGAACGGCGACGAGATTCCCGTCTCGGGAGAACAGTGCGGCAGCGTGAACCGCACCTGTTTGTCGGTTGAGAGGCTGATGCTCACGGACCGTTTCAAGCGCTGCGAACAGGTCGGCCCGGTTCACTGTGGGAGGCGTAGCAACCCGGGGGAGCGGCCGGAGCGCCTGATCGAGATTGGCGATCCCGCACATTCCGCAACTCGACTCCCCGACACGGTGCCTCACGCGCCCGAACAGTCCGTCGTGGCGTGCCGGTACCAGTTCGAGGTTGAGCAGTATGCCCCCTTCGCTTTGCTCGATCGAGACGGCTTCGACGTCCCCAATCGACTCGATCAGACGCTCGGCTCGAGCAAAGCCGATCCCGAAATCTTCGAGGTTACTGGGTGTTGCCATCATCACTGCATAACCGAGACCAAGAAAACTGATTGCGATGGGCATCTCTACCGGGACGCATCGTTCACCCGGCACAACTCCGCCCGGTGTGACGCGCTGGGTCAGGACGGTATCTGCGTTTCGAGTGTGCATGTGCTTGCCCCGACGAAGGTCTCTCTTGGCTTATAGACTCCGGTCAACCAAAGTTAGTGGAATAAGGGGTCTATTGAGGACGATCCACACTTCGGTGCAAGCAGAACGCGGTACGTCAGGTTCGCGGCGAGAGTGTGAGCTCAATGGCATTTACTAGAAATGGGTTTGCCAACAAAATTGGCTTGACCGCATTTTGAGTCAGCTGCGGCAGGCGATAAATGGGGGCAAGATCAGTGA
>JAYSPJ010000274.1:0-4600 GCA_043722155.1 Bradyrhizobium sp. | reverse complement strand
TCCGCCCCGTGCGACCAAGAGCTGGTCGCGCGGGGTTTTTCTTTTTGTCGTTTCGTCAGGTTTGCCTCGCGCGCGAACTCAGGGAAAGTTTTGAGATGTCGCCAGCGTAATCCCGCCTGCTGCCTGGAATCGGCCTCGCCGGCCTCATCATGGAGTGCATTGTGATCCAGCCCGCCTTTGCCGCCGACAGGATTTCCCTGTTCAAGGTCATCACCTCAAAGGATGAAATCGTGATCGGGCTGACCGACGTCGAACTGGCGCAGCTCGAGGGCAACAACGCCGGCGGGATCGCCAAAATGCTGGTTGCGAAGGGCTCGATGAGCGTGTGGCAATACGCGGTGCGCAAGGCGCCGACCGGCGACCTCGAACAGGCGCCGCTGCGCCAGGTCGGGCTGATCGCGAGCGAGTCGTTGCGCGTCGAACCCTACGCCTCGCCGCTGAAGGTGGTGCCGATCGAGGACGGCAAGAAGTAAGTCGGGACTCCAGGAGGTGAGGCCCTCTTCCCTTCTCCCCTTGTGGGTTCAGGTGATCCTCGCGAAGCGAGCCTCTCCCAAAAGGGGAGAGGGAAGATCCCCGACCGTCTGTCAGCGACGCCAGGTTCCCCGTGGTGGAACCAACGCCCGGGATATGCTTTGCTACTGAAGGCGGGACGGCGGATTTTCGTTCGCCGCCGCTTCTCGGGGGAGAGTGCCATGTCGCTTGGAACGATACTCGTCATCATCCTGATTATTTTCCTGCTGGGCGGCTTCAGCGGCCGGTTTGGCGGCTATGGCTACGGTATGGGCCACTCCGGAATGGGTCTCGGCGGCGTCATTCTGATCATATTGATCGTCCTGCTGCTGCTCGGCAAGATTTGAGCCAAGCAAGCCATTGAAATAACAGAGTTTATTTCGAGGACGACCTTGCTGCGGCCGGATTCATCATCCGGCCCGTCAGGAGTCGCATTTCTGGCAAACGAGCTTATATTAAAGACTGTCCTGAAATGACGTGTGCCGGCGCGCCCTTGAGCCCGCCCGCACGATACGTTCGCGATTTCCGAATCGCGTTCTCATGAAAAAGATTAGAGGTCACTGACCATGGCTGCCTTCAGTTACAACACTGCCGCCGAACTGTTCCCTGCCGCGATCCGCAAGAAGAAGCGGGCGGGCTTCGCCTATCGGCGATTTGGCACCGCAGCCGAAGCGGTTCGCTTCGCGATCGAGGAATTACCGGCGGATTCGCTGAACGGCGCGTATCTGCAGGTCGACGAGGCCCGCTTCGACCAGAGCGGCATCCGCACGCTGTATGAAAGCCAGGACTTTCCGCTCGAGCGCCGCCCCCGCGCCCCCGAGCCCGTGCCCGCCAGCGACGACGCCAACGCGGACGCCGCGTAAAACTTCGTCTGATCGCCGATACTGCCGAATGCTCACTTTACCTCTCCCATCGGGAGAGGTGAGAGATCCAGCTCAACATTGTGCCACACTTCAGCGCGGCTGCTTGTCCAGCCAGCGCCGCAGCATCCGCACGTTGCGGACGTTGGCGCGGAACATGACGTCGAAGGCGTCGCCTGCGACCGGCACCAGCCCGACCACGCCATCGAGCGCGACATTGCCGAGCATCCGCATTGTGAGATGCCAGGGCGCGCCGAGCGCGCGCGCCTCGCGCACCACCCACAGCGAGATCGCGGTGGTGATGATATCGCCGACCACCGGGATCAATCCGATCAGGCCGTCGATGCCGTAGCGGATATTGGTGCCGGGCACGATGAAGGCGATGTCGAGCAGCTTCGCCAGCGCATCGAGCCGCGCCAGCCGCTGCTCGCGGGTCAGATTGGCGAACGGGTTGGCGCTCGAACTGCCGAACTCGAACTCGAAGCCGCCGGCCTGCGGGCCCAGCGCCTCGGGGCGGATCTCGCGCCCGTCCTGATCGATGATGGGGCCGCGCGCCTGCGCGCCGCGAAACCCGGCGCCGGAAGTGGTCCGGGCCCGCGCGGTGGTGGGGGAAATGATCTCTTCGTTCGACATCGTCATCACTTGGTAACGCGCGAGGCGGACGCAAGTTGCGTCACGCCGTCGCGGCCTACGCGGCCGGGAGCGGTCGCGGCTCGGCGTATGTGTGGGCCAGCCATGACGCAACCGTCGCTGGCACGAAGCCCGGCAGGCCGTAGAGGATGAACTGGAGCGCGCCCGTATCGGATCTTTGGGAGCCGTAGAGCAATTCCGACACGGCAAAGGCAATCGCGCCGACGATCAGCATCCGTACCACCCAGCCGATCCGTTTGACGTGCAGCAGAATATCGTCGACCGCGGCCATCATCAGCGCCGGCACGATGCCGAACAGATAGGCGTATTGTAGCGTCTTGCCGAACACCACGAACAATTTTGCCACTTCCGCAGCATTGGTCTGGGTCCAGTAGCCGGAGGTGTAGGTGGTGGCGAACAGCAGCAGGAACCCGCCGAGAAACGGGCCGACCGCTGCAAAGATCAGGTAGCGTTTCATGATTTACCCTCGCGTTTCCTGGCCAGCATAGCGGAATTCGCCATCGCGCAAAGAGGACTCCTTCTCAATCTGCCACGGCGCTCAGGGCAATCCTGGGAATGCCCCTGACCTGTCGAAGGATGTCTGTCCGGCAGGATGGCCCGGTTTGAAAATGGGGCGGTAAGCTACCTCATCTGCATGAACCGCTTTTCTCGACAACTCGTGGGATGGGTTGAGCCTTTGCGAAACCCATCGCATATGCGATTGCCTCAATGGGTTTCGCTTCCACCTTCGCGGGCTTCGGCGGACGCGGTCGCTCAACCCATCCGACGCGCTACGAACCGCCCCACGCGCAAGCGGAATCTCGCGGCCCGGCCGCGGCATAACAACCCGACGGGCAAATCAGTCATCGAGTTGTGCAGACGCCTGTCCAGCCCCTTTGCGAAAAATATTCCGCTTAACCCGTCGGGCAAATCAGTGATTTAGAATCGCCCGTCTCACCCGATGAGAGGGGCGGGTCGCGATCGTCACGAACGCGCGGTGGGATGCGGTGGACGCGGAAGTTGCGACTGACGAGCGTGACTTGAGCGGACGGTGAAGCCGTGTGGTCCTGACGCCCCGACGCTGGCGTCAAGTTCGCGGGAAGCAAAACTTCCCGCTGATGACGGTGGCAAAAGAGCCCGGTCACCGGGGAGAGCGCGGAGTAAGCCGTAAACCATTGCGCAGGGAAGGCCGGATTGCCTCCGCTGAACCTGTATGCTCGTGTGCGTTTTTTTGTGCAACTTTGCACACGAGACCGCGGGTGCAGCGCGCACCCGGTCTTCCCTGCGCCCTCTTATTGTATCAGAGGGTGGCAATCGAAGCAAAGCTCGGGCGCATCGCGCTGCGAGAACGCGAAGTCGTGTTTGTGGGCACGCGATGTTTGAAATTTGAATCAGCAGATATTTATCACGCACACATGCGCCACATCCCCACGCGGTCATCGCCCGGCTTGACCGGGCGACCCAGTATTCCAGAGGCGGTCGTGTTCAACCGAAAAGCTGCGGCGTACTGGATCCTCCGCTTTCGCGGAGGATGACGAGTTGTGGAGATGGAGCCCTTGCGAAATCCGGGGCGGCTTAACGGCTTCTCGACGCCGAAACGGCCGTCTACTCGCCCCACGCCGCGAAAGCCTCGTTGAAGGCGCGCTCGCCCGGCGCGCCCTTTTCGATGGCGATGATGGCGCGGCGCTGGTTGACGTAGACCAGCGGTACGTCGAACCACGAGCGCTCCTTCAGAAGCTGCACATTGCGCGTGCGCTCGGAATCGATGTTGGACAGCCCGACCAGGAAAAGCGCCTTCGGGCCGTCGGTGACTTTCACCGCATACCCTGCCAGCGGCGTGCCGCGGGCCTGCTCGTTGGATTTCATCAGAACGCCCGGCACGTTGCCGATGCCGCCGCCTGCAAAATCCTGCGGCAGGATGAAGGTCAGTTCCGCGGTGTGGCTGGCCGGCAGCGATGTATCGGTGTTGCGCAGGAACGACATCGTCATCTTGAACTTGCGGTCGGGGATATCGATCTCGGCGCGCACGGCGATATCGGCCTTCTGGCCCGCGGCGGCCTTGATCGGTTCGGTGCGCCAGATCACCGAGCCGACATATTGCTTGCCCTTGGGATCGCCGGGATCCTCGTCATACAGCACCACCCGCTGCGCCACCGGGGCGACCTGGTCGGACGACGACGGCTGGCCGACGCGATCGGGAATCTTCGGCTTCGACAGCGGCGTCGAAGGATCCTTCGGCGCGTCCGCCACCGGCTGCGACTTGAACAGCCCGCTGACCGTCGTCACCACCGACTTGCCCCACAGGATGCCGGCGCCGACCAGGATCAGGACGACGCCGACCGCGATCGCGCTCTTGAACGGAAACACCGTGCCTGACCGGGCACGCTTTTTCGCCTCGTTCACGCGGTCCTGCGTCAGGCGCGGCCGCTGCGGCCGCTGCGGCGCCTGCGCCGCTGCGTAGCGCTCGGCCTCCTCGACGGATTCGTCATAGGAATAGGGCGCGTCGGGATCGGCGCCGCGGTTCTCCATGCTCGGCTCGAGCCGGTCGAATTCCGGCGAGGGCGAAGGCACGTTGGCGTAGGTTTTACGCGCCGAGCGGG
>JAYSPJ010000273.1:0-4045 GCA_043722155.1 Bradyrhizobium sp. | reverse complement strand
GATCGGGATCAACCTCGGCGACATCCTGATCGAGGGCGACGACATTCTCGGTGACGGCGTCAACGTCGCGGCACGACTTGAAGGTATCGCCGAGCCCGGAGGCATTTGCATCTCGGGTTCCGCCTACGATCAAGTTCGCGAAAAGGTCGCGGTTGAGTTCACTGATTTGGGCGAGCAGAGCCTCAAGAACATCGCTCGTCCAGTGCGGGCTTATGCCGTTGTCCGGGATCGACTTAACCCGGACATGCAAGCTGGTCACGCAATATCGAGCCGGCATTCGGCCCCTCGTCTTTCAATCGTGGTGCTGCCCTTCGCCAACATTGGTGGCGATCCTGAGCAAGACTATTTCGCCGATGGTGTGACCGAAAGTCTCACGACAGATCTGTCACGTATCAGCGGCTCATTTGTTATCGCTCGTAACACGGCCTTCACATACAAGGGCAAGGCCGTTGATGTGAAGCGACTTGGGTGCGAGTTGAACGTCCGATACGTTCTCGAAGGATCGGTGCAGCGTAGCGGCAACCGTCTTCGCGTGAATGTGCAGTTGATCGACGCCGAAACCGGCAATCACCTCTGGGCCGAACGTTTTGACAAGCCGGTCGCTGATTTATTCGACATGCAGGACGAAATCGTGTCGAGGCTTGCAAACGCGCTGGATACCCAGCTCATCGCAGCCGAAGCGCGTCGAGCCGAGCGCTCGCTGAATCCAGATGCGATGGATCTGCATTTCCAGGGTAGAGCCTGGTTGCACAAGGGGCAGACGCCTGAATGCATGACACGAGCGCGGACTTTCTTCCAACGGGCTTTGACGCTTGATTCGGGAAGCGTCGAGGCAATGCTCGGTCTGGCGATGGTCGATGCGACAGTTGGCGCTGCGGACATGACCGATGACAGGATGGCGCGATTTGCGACGGCCGAAGCAGTCTTAACCAAGGTGTTGTCGCTCGCGCCGAACAACTCGTCGGCTCATTCGTACCTGGGCCTGGTCTTGATGTTAACAAAACGCCCTGTCGAAGGCATCGCCGAGTGCCAACAAGCATTGTCGCTGGACCGAAATTCAGCTCAGGCTCATGGTCTGATTGGCTACGCCAAGTATCTTCTCGGTCGCGGCGCAGAAACTGAACCCCACATAAGCGAGGCATTTCGTCTTTCGCCGCGCGACACCCGTACCCATATATGGATGCTATGGATCGGCCTCGGAAAAGCGCAGCTTAACGCAGGCACTGAGGCGGTCGCCTGGATACGCCGGGGACTCGAGGTAAACCGCAATTTTTCGGTCGCACATTTTCATCTTGCTGCTGAGCAGGCGCTACTCGGTGAGCTGGATCAGGCGCGCAAAGCGGTTCAAACGGGCCTCGCACTCGATCCAAGCTTCACGATACGGCGTTTCCGCGCCGGCACAGCGACTGACGACCCGACATACCTAGCCGGGCGAGAGCGCTGCTATGAGGGATTGCGCAGAGCTGGTGTTCCCGAAGGTTGAGTGGGCCACTGATTCGATGACCTCGTCAGCAGTGGCGAGAATGGTATCGTGAATCGATACTCCCAGCGTTTTTGCGGTCTTGAGGTTAACTGTAAGAACGAGGCGTGTAGGTTGCTCTACCGGCAAATCGGCAGGTTTTACCCCTTCTAGAACTTTCTTCACGAAGAATGCCGAGCGCCGATAAATCTCACTGCGATTGGGCCCGTAACTAATCAGCCCGCCAGCACGCGTCAGCTCGTCTATAGTAGAGATAACCGGGATTCGATGTTGAAGGCCAAACGCAGCTATCGCCTCGGCCATCGCAGCTATTGCATTGTCAGGAATTACCAAAAGCGCGTCAGGTTTTTTCGTGACAGTCGAATCAATTAAACTGTTCAGACTCGCCACGGTGTCCACTTCTACCGTTCGAACGGCAACCCCCATACGGCCGACGCTCGTACGCAAGTTCTCCAACATGGTGAGATTTGACGAGTTCGAAGGGTTGAATAGAACGACCACTTCCGCGGCTTTTGGAAATAGGCTTCGCAAAGACTCCACCATTTTCGGCGTAATGTCCTCATTCAACGATGCCATTCCGGTCGTATTACCGCCGGGTCGCGCAAGGCTTGTGACGAGACCACTGCCGACAGGATCATTGATCATCCCCATGACGATAGGGATAACCGATGTCTCGCGTTGCGCCGCGCGGGCGGCTGCGATGGTAGTGACAATAATCACTCCGGCCTTCTGTTCGACGAGGTCGCGGGCGAATGCAGGAAACCGCTCATACTCCCCGTTTGCCCAACGCTGCTCGAAGATATATTCCTTGCCCTCTATCAACCCGTTTTCACGCAACCCTTGCTTTATTGCACCGACCATCGATGAGCTTTTTGCGGCAGACCCTGCCCCAAGAAAGCCGATGACGACCAATTTTTGTTGGGCCTGTGCAGCGAGCGGCCAGGCTGCCGTGCCACCGAGAAGTGTGATGAAATCTCGCCGCCGCATTTGTCATCTCCCAGAAATACGCATTGCACACGCCAAAAGCCTTCGCTCCCTGCAGTGCTCCCGCCGACCTATACGGCTCGAACCCATCGTAGGGTGGGCAAAGGCGCCCTTGCGCCGTGCCCACCCTTCTTATTCGACTGCAGCGCAGGGTGGGCAACGCTTCGCATTTGCCCACCCTGCGACTAAATCGCCTCCACCCCGCACCATTCCGCGATGAACAGCGCGGTGGCCTTGGTCGATTTCCGCAACGAGTCGAGATCGACGTACTCGTTGAACCCGTGCATCGCCGCACCGCTCGCCCCAAAACACAGGCTCGGGATGTTGTAGTTCAGGCCGTAGAACCGCGTGTCGGTCAGCGCCGTGAACACGAGGTCCTGCACCGTGCCGCCATAGACCGCGCTGAACGCCTTGCCGAAGGCGGCTTCGGCTGCGGCGGAGTCCTTCAGCTCATAGCCTTCCGACAGGAAGCCGGACCATTCCACGTCGGGCGGGTTGTTGGAGAGGAAGCGATGATCGCGCGCCGCCGCCGAGACGCAGGCCAGAATCTCGTTCTGGCAATCGGCGACCGACCAGCCCGGCAGGATCGCGATCCGGCAATCGACGTCGCACCAGGCCGGCACGCTGGAGGCCCAGTCACCGCCCTTGATGATGCCGGGATTGAAGTTGATCGGATGCGTCACCGCCTTGAAATGACGGTCGGCCCTGGCGCGCTCGTTCCACTCGGCCTCGAGCTTTTCCAGCGATTGAATCAGATGATAGGCCGCGGTGATCGCGTTGGAGCCCGAGCCGGCCTCGAACACGTGCACGGGAAAGCCGCGCACTTTCAGGCGAAACCAGATCACGCCGACCTGCGAGCGCACCATCTTGCCCGAGGTCGGCTCGGGAATGAAACAGGCATCCGCGCGATAACCGCGCTGCAGGGTGGAGAGCGCGCCGACGCCGGTGCTTTCCTCCTCGATCACGGACTGAAAGTGGATCCGCGCGGTCGGCTTCAGTCCTGCGGCCTTGATGGCGTCGAGCGCATAGAGCGCGCCGATGGTGCCGGACTTCATGTCGCAGGCACCGCGGCCATACATCCTGCCGTCCTTCACCAAGGGTGAAAACGGCGGCGTCTCCCACATGTCGAGCGGGCCGGTCGGCACCACGTCGCAGTGGCCCTGCAGGATCAGCGACTTTCCGGCGTTGCTCCGGGGACGCCAGGTTCCGACCACGGTGCGCGCCTTGGAGAAATCATGCTCGATCGGGCCGAAGCCGCGCAGTTCCTTCAGATCGTCGACATCGATATGCCAGTCGTCGACCTCGTAGCCGCGCTGGCGCAGCAGATCGCCGATCATGTCCTGGCACGGCCCTTCCGCGCCGCGGGTGGAGGGAATCGCGACAAAGTCCCTGGTAGTGGCCAGTTGCGCGTCGAAGCCGGCATCGACGGCGTCGAGAATTCGTTGCGGGGTATCGAGAGCTTTCATTTTGTCACTTTTCGCGTTAGCACCACCTGAGCCGGCGCCCGGATCAAATCATACTTCCCGGGGATTTGCAGACGTTTTTGATCGCTTTCAGAATCGCGCCAGCGTCAATAGAATG
>JAYSPJ010000272.1:0-3502 GCA_043722155.1 Bradyrhizobium sp. | reverse complement strand
TTGCTGGCCGGCGGCTACGGCAAGCGGCTCTTGATTTCAGGCGTGCATCCGACCAACGCCGCGAGCGACATTTCCCGTTCGCTGCCCGACAATCATGCGCTGCTGGGCTGCTGCGTCGATCTCGACCGCTCCGCCGTCAATACCCGCAGCAATGCGGCGGAGACACGGCGCTGGGCGCGCACCCGCGGCTTCAAGTCGCTGATCGTGGTGACATCGAATTACCATATGCCGCGCGCTATCGTCGAATTGTCGCATGCGATGCCCGATATTCAGCTCATTCCCTTCGCGGTGGTCGGCGATAAATGGCGGGATGAGCCGTGGTGGACGAGTGGCGCGACGTTCCGGCTGCTGCTATCGGAGTATGTCAAATACGTCGCCGCGGAGGTGCGGGTGCGGCTGGCCGATGCCGGTCTCGACCTGACGCCCGAGCTTGCGGACCAGCCGGCCGGATCGCTTCCGGCGCGCAGACCGGCGACGGCTCAAGCCAACTGATCTGGATATTCCATGGTTTCGATCTTCTTGCGTTCGCTGGTCTACAACGTGCTGTTCTACGCGCTGCTGGTATTCTGGAATGTGGTTGCCATTCCCACCTTCCTGATGCCGCCGCGGGCCTTCATGGTTGTCGCCAAGGCCTGGTCGCGCAGCAGCGTCTGGCTGATGCGCGTAATCTGCAACACCAAAGTGGAGGTTCGCGGGCTGGAGAAAATCCCCGATGGACCGCTGATCGTCGCGTCGAAACACCAGTCGATGTGGGAAACCTTCGCGCTGATGCCGTTCTTCGATGCGCCGCTGTTCATCTACAAGCGCGAGCTGGCCTGGATTCCCTTCTTCGGCTGGTACCTGATGAAGTCGGGAATGATCGGCGTCGACCGCGGCGGCGGCATGCGCTCGCTGATGGACATGGCGCGGCGCGCGCCGAAGGAAATTCGCAGCGGCCGGCAGCTGATCATCTTTCCCGAGGGCACGCGTACCCCGGTCGGCGCGCCGCCGGATTACATGACCGGCGTCGGACAGATCTACACCAGCAGCGGCGTGCCGTGCCTCCCCGTGGCGCTGAATTCCGGACTGTTCTGGCCGCGCCGGACCTTCATGCGCTATCCCGGAACGCTGGTGGTCGAATTCCTCGATCCGCTGCCGGCGGGCCTGACCCGCAAGGAATTCATCGAGCGGATCAGGACCGTGATCGAGGCTGCCACCGACAGGTTGGTCGAGGCCGGGCGTCAGGAGCAGGCGCAATTGTTCGGCAGGATGCCGAGTGCGCCGGCAAAGAAAGAGTAGCGGTTTCTCTTACCCTGCCCTGGAGGGTCCCTCCAGGGGAGGGTGAAGTGGGCGAACCTCGCCGTGCAGCAGCGCGGCCAGCTGATGCAACTGCGCATCCCGAAAACCTTGCGCCTCGATCGATTTCACCGTCGCCAGCACGTAGTCGCGATTGTTGCCGGAGCGGCCGTGCCCCTGCTGCACGTAGCGCAGCTGCTCGGCCAGCGCGAGCCGTCCGGCATATTGCACGTGGCCGCGATCGACCACATAGGCCAGCGCGCTGACCCGCTGCCGGGCTTCGTTCTCGAGCCAGACCGAGCGCATCACCTCGCGATAGACGTGGGTGGTCTGCTCGCGGCTGCGCAGATAGTCCACGGTGTCGCCGCGTTGCTTCGCCGCCACCCGGAACGCGACGCCGCGGCAGGCGCCGCCGCGGTCGAGCCCGAGCACGAGGCCGGGCTTTTCCGGCGTCCCGCGGTGGTCGAACGAGTAGACGCAGAGCGCGCGGTGCTCGCCGATCAGCCGGGCTGGAACCTGCTCGATGAACTCGAAGCCCGGCCGCCACATCAGCGAGCCGTAGCCGAACACCCAGAGGTCGCCTTTGGACAATTCCGCTTCGGATACGATTTCGGCTGGCATCGCGCGCACGCCTAGCAGAGTTTTGCGTCCGGTGAAAATGCGTTAACCTGATCGCAGCAGGCACGACCGCTTAATTGACAAAATCGTCCGCCAAAGGTCGCCGCATGTCCGATATGACCCTCGCGCCGCGCCGGCGCCCGCTTTGGCGCCTTTTCATCATGCCCGTTCTGCTCCTGGTCGCCGCCGCGGCGTGGAGCGCGTTCTGGTTCTTTGCCGCCTCCGAGGTCGAGGTCAAGGCCGATGCCTGGCGCGCCCAGGAGGCGAAATCGGGCCGGGTCTATGACTGCGCCCGGCGCTCGGTGGCGGGCTTCCCGTTCCGCCTCGAAGTCCGCTGCAGCGGCGCCAGCGTGTCGCTGCGCGCGCAGACCGCGGAACAGACCGCAAGGCTGGCGCCGATCACCGCCCGGCTCGGCGAAATCCTTGTCGTGGCGCAGATCTGGGATCCGAAATTGCTGATCGCGGAATTCACCGCGCCCGCGACGATTTCCGACCGCGACGGGCCGCCCTCGATGATGGTGAACTGGAGCAAGGCCCGCAGCAGCGTGGTGGGACTGCCGGCCGTCCCGCAGCGCGCGGCGATTGTGTTCGACGAGCCCTCGATCGACCGCGTCAATGGACCGGTACAGACGCCGCTGGCGCGCGCCAAACTGGTCGAGTTGCACGGCCGCCTGGCCGAAGGCTCGGCGCAGGATCGCCCCCTGATCGAGACCGTGCTGAAGATTGAAGGCGGCAGCGTGCAGGAGCTGCATCCGCTGCTGGCGGCGCCGTTCGACGCCGACGTCCGCACGCTGCTGAGCGGGTTGAAGGATTTTGCGCCAAAACCCTGGCCCGAGCGGTTTCGTGAAATTCAGGCTGCCGGCGGCCGCGTCGAAATCGTGCAGTCGCGGATCCAGCAGGGCGACCTGATCGCGGTCGCCGCCGGCACCCTCGGCCTCAGCGCCAGCGGCCGTCTCGATGGCGAACTGCAGATGACGGTGGCCGGGATCGAGAAGGTGATTCCGGCGCTCGGCATCGAGAAAATGCTCGATGAGGGCGTGCCGCAGGCGACGCTCGACCGCGTCGCGCCCGGGGTCAGGAGCCAGGACGTCAGCAACCTGCTAGGCGCGCTGGACCGCGCGATTCCCGGTCTCGGCAGGGTGGTCAAGCAGAACGCCAATGTCGGCGTCACCGCCGGCATCAACGCGCTCGGCAAGGATGCGGTGCTGGAAGGCAGGAAGGCGCGGGCGTTCCCGCTGCGCTTTGTCGACGGCGCAATGTTTCTGGGGCCGCTGAAGGTGGGGCAGGTTCCGCCGCTGTATTGAGGCGTAGGCTTCCGCAATCTCCGACCTCATCCAGAGGAGCCGCGCGCTTGCGCGGCGTCTCGAAGGATGGCCGCCTGCACCGAACCGGCGGATCAGCGTGGCGCAATCCGTCATCCCTCGCGTTGAATTGCTGTGTGACTACCCGACGGGCAAATCAGTCATCGAATTGTGCAGACGCCTGTCCAGCTCTCTTTCGAAAAATATTTCGCTTAACCCGTCGGGCAAATCAGTGATTTAGCTTCGCGTGTCTCACCCGATGAGAGGGGCGGGTCGCGATCGTCACGAACGCGCGGTGGGATGCGGTG
>JAYSPJ010000271.1:0-2754 GCA_043722155.1 Bradyrhizobium sp. | reverse complement strand
CGCGCGGCGCCGGCGATGGCGTCGCCGACGGTCGGCTCCGGCTCGGCGCGCTGCGCATTGAGCACGCCGCGATAGGTCGGGTCGCGCTCCACTTCCTCGCCGATCCGGTTCATGGTCGAGACCGCCTCGACCGGAAACTTGCCGGCCGCCGATTCCGCCGACAGCATGATGGCGTCGGCGCCTTCATAGACCGCGGTCGCGACGTCGGAGACCTCGGCGCGGGTCGGCACCGGGCTCTGGATCATCGATTCCAGCATCTGGGTTGCCACCACCACCGGCTTGCCGGCGCGCCGCGCCATCCGGGTCATCTGTTTCTGCAGGCTCGGTACCCGCTCCAGCGGCAGTTCGACACCGAGATCGCCGCGCGCCACCATCAGTGCGTCGGAGGCTTCGATGATTTCGGGCAGCCGGTCGATCGCCTGCGGCTTTTCGATCTTGGCCATCACCGCGGCGCGGCCGCGAATCATTTTCTTGGCCTCGATGACGTCCTCGGCGCGCTGTACGAACGACAGTGCGACCCAGTCGATTCCCGTCACCAGCGCTGCGTCGAGGTCGGCGCGATCCTTCGGCGTCATCGCCGAGACCGGCAGGTCGGTGTCGGGCAGGCTGACGCCCTTGCGGTCCGACATCCTGCCGCCGATCACGACGCGGGTGAGGGCGCGTTCGGGCGAGGTTTCTTCCGCGATCAGCCGTACCTTGCCGTCATCGAGCAGCAGCGCATGGCCCGGCCGCAACGCTGCCAGAATTTCCGGATGCGGGAGCTGGACGCGGGTGTTGTCGCCCGGGGTCTTGTCGGAATCGAGCACAAAGCTTTCGCCGTTCTTGAGCTGGATCGATCCTTCGGCGAACGATCCGACGCGGAGTTTCGGGCCCTGAAGATCGACCAGGATGCCGATCGGACGGCCATAGCTGCTCTCGACATTGCGAATGGTCTTGACCAGCTCGCGCATGGTGTCGTGCGAGGTATGGCTCATATTGATGCGGAACACGTCGGCGCCAGCCTCGAACAGGCGGCGGATCATCGCGCTGTCGGAAGAGGCAGGGCCAAGCGTTGCCAGGATCTTGATGCGGCGCAGGCGTCTCATTGTTTGCTTCCGGGCGCCGGCGGCAGACCAGACGCGCCCGGAGGCGTCCCGCCCGGCGAATTCGGCATCCCCTGAAAACCACCGGGTCCGCCCGGGGCAACCGTTCCCGGAATCCCCGGCACCCGCTGCGAAGGCGTTTCGTTGGATTCGGTCAGTTGCACGGTCCAGGCGCGCTGCTCGCCGGTATCGACCTCGAAGAAGCCGGTGCGGTCAAAACCGCGCGCCAGGCAGTTTTCGGTGCCCTTGATGGTGAATTCCTTGTCGCGCGAACACATGAATGCCTGTCCCGACCATTCGCCGCCCCGGTCGTAATCTAGCGCGTAGATATAATAAAATCGTGCGACAAGCGTGCCGCGCAGCAGGGTTTCGCAGCTTCGCGAGGACACGTTCCACCAGCCTTCGGTAGTCCAGCCCTCGGCATCCTTGTAGCCGAGTGCAATGCCGACCCGGCTGGAGGTGTTGTTGCAGAGACGAAAGTCCGCCGCGGCTGAACTGCTCCACAGGCATGCCACCACAAGCGCCAGCGCCGGGAACAAACCGGCGGTCATGCGAGCGGGAAGGGGATTGTGGTGGTGGGAATCGCTTGCGATCATTTAGTGAAGCTATATCAGTTCCTTGATGATTTCGCGTAGGCCGTCGGTGGCTGTCAACGGCACAACCGCCGTTTTTGGGCAATAGGCAGCCGAAATTCCGGGCTCAAGCTCCCTCTTTGCACTGCGATATGGCAAAATCTGTGACAACTCCCACCTAAATATCAATATCATTCGGGGAAGAGACGACGGCCATGGCAATCGACGACAAAACCAGAACGGAACTCGAAGCGGCGGCCTTTCGGCGCCTTGTCGAGCACCTGCGCTCGCGCACCGACGTCCAGAACATCGATTTGATGAATCTGGCGGGTTTCTGCCGCAACTGCCTGTCCAACTGGCTCAAGGAAGAAGCCGACGCCAGGGGCGCTGCCATGACCCGGGACGAGAGCCGCGAGGCGGTCTACGGCATGCCCTATGAAACCTGGAAGTCGACCTATCAGGGCACCGCCACGCCCGAGCAGCTCGCGGCGATGAAAAAGAGCCATAGCGGGCACTGAGCGTCTTTGCGAGGAGCGAAGCGGCGAAGCAATCCATCTTGCCGTCGAAAGCGCTGGATTGCTTGGCTTCGCCCGCAATGATGTTTCAACAGTTTTCTCCTGTGGGCGCGCTGTGGATGGGCGCGATGGTGCCTTGACGCAAGGCACCGCACTCTTGAGGGTCATTCCGGAATGCGGTGCGTGGAAAGCGTGCAGCGCTCTGCTCACACCTCGAAATCAGTTCATTCAGGAGTACCCGATGGCCCCCACTGCTGCCGCCGTCACGGAAGAACCCGCGACAAAATTCGCGAAAGATCAGCTCAAGGCCATCATCGAGCGCATCGAACGGCTGGAAGAAGAAAAAAAGACCATCGCGGACGATATCCGGGACGTCTATGCCGAGGCCAAGGGCAACGGCTTCGACGTCAAGGCGCTGCGCACCATCGTGCGCATGCGCAAGCAGGACGCCAACGAGCGGGCTGAAGAAGAAACCATCCTGGAAACCTACATGCAGGCGCTGGGAATGCTGTGAGGCGCTGATGCGCTCTGCAAGCATACCCGCCACTCGTCGCCCCTGCGAAAGCAGGGGCCCATAATCCGCGG
>JAYSPJ010000270.1:0-1579 GCA_043722155.1 Bradyrhizobium sp. | reverse complement strand
ACCGCGCTCGGCCAAGGCATGTTTCAGGTAGATGAGCATCACGACGCTGAACCCGGCGGACACGCCGGCGAGGGCAATGAAGCCGACACCGGATGCGACGAACGTCAGCCGCCGATAGGTGTTCTCACCTATTTCGCCGCCAGTGCGTCCGCCCGATAAGGCCCGGGTTTGGCCGACCAGCGCTGCTCGACCTCGCAATTGAACAGGAGATTTTCAATGACGACGGCTCGCATCCCTTTATTGGCGACCAGCTTCGCCACCTGCATGGTCCTGATGGTCGCCTTCCTCGCATGTGTCTTGCTGTGGGCGATCTCATATCACCCGGCCATGCACCTGATCCTGCCGTACGTCCTGCTCGGGTTTCCAGCGATTACAGTGACGGGAATTCTGGTCGGCCTGATCGGCAGCCTGGTCGTTGGAAATGTCTTGGGCGCGACCTTCGCTGTCTCATTCAATGCATGGAACGTAATTGCCAAGCGGTTCCAGCTTGGTGCGGCCGAAACCATCTGAACCACTTTAGCCTCGAAATGGGTTGAGGAAGGAGACGGGCCGGGAGGAGACTCGTCACCGGATCAATCGGAGAATGCCGATGAGTTCGCTCGCTGAAATATCAAAGGAGGGCAGGAGCGTGGCAGACGCCGAGTTGAGGGAAGTCTTGTCGGACGAACAGGTGCGACTGATCGATCGCTACTGGCGGGCGGCAAACTATCTCTCGGTCGGGCAGATTTACCTGCTCGACAACCCGCTGCTCCGTGAGCCGCTGACTGCGCAGCACGTCAAACCAAGATTGTTGGGCCACTGGGGCACCAGCCCGGGCCTCAATTTCATCTACGCCCACCTCAACCGCGTCATTAAGGCAAGCGGGACGGACGTTCTCTATGTCTGCGGGCCGGGGCATGGTGGTCCGGCCATGGTTGCCAACACTTGGCTGGAGGGGACTTACAGCGAAATCTATCCTTCCGTTGGCAATGACGAGGATGGAATGCGCCGTCTTTTCCGTCAATTCTCCTTTCCGGGCGGCGTCCCGAGCCATGCCTCCCCGGAAACTCCGGGATCCATCCATGAAGGCGGCGAGCTCGGCTACTCGCTTGTCCATGCCTACGGCGCGGCCTTCGACAATCCGGACCTGGTGGTCGCCTGCGTCGTCGGCGACGGTGAAGCCGAAACCGGCCCGCTTGCCGCCTCGTGGCATGGCAACAAGTTCCTCGATCCCGGCGGCGACGGCGCGGTGCTGCCGATCCTCCATCTGAACGGCTACAAGATCGCGGGCCCGACAATCCTGGGGCGAATGGACCCTGCTGTGCTGCGCCAACTCCTGGAGGGATACGGCCATGAGCCGATCTTCGTGGGGGGCAGCGAGCCGATGGACATGCACCGGCAGATGGCGGTCGCCCTCGATCGCGCCTTCGATCGGATCGGTCAGATTCAGCGAGCCGCCCGGCCAGGAGCAGCGAATGCGGCAATCCGCTGGCCGATGATTGTGTTGCGCAGCCCAAAGGGCTGGACCGGCCCGAAGATGGTCGATGGCAAGAAGGTGGAAGGCTTCTGGCGGTCGCACCAAGTCCCGATCGCCGAGGTC
>JAYSPJ010000269.1:0-10650 GCA_043722155.1 Bradyrhizobium sp. | reverse complement strand
GTTCGAATTCACCGGCCAATTTTTGCAGGCGGGATGTGTAGCGATCTCGGACATCCATGCTTCATCCGTAGAGAAGCACGCTAACGCTTGCTCCTGACTCAAAAAGCATCAGGGCTTTTGCATCCACTCCGCCATGCCCGGCCATGACGAAAGAACAATCGATTGAATGTATCTATGGCGGCCGTTCGCGCGCGGCCATCCAGGCCAGCGCGAGATACGCCGCCAGCATCAAGGCTTCCAGCGCCACCACCGTCAGGCTGCCGCCGTAAATTCCCGGAAACATCAGTTCGATCACCGCCATCGACACCACGGTGGTCAGCCACACCACGGCCCCCCACGGCGTCGCCAGCCACAGCCCGACCGCGGCGACCAGTTCGATCACGGCGAAATAAACCGTGGCGGTCTGCCACGCCATCGGCTGGATCTCGAACGCCTCTTCCTCGCCGCCGATGAAGCCCGTGACCTGGGCCCAGTGATAGAGCCCCTTGGCCACCGAAACGACGGCCATGATGCGCAGGAAAAACACCAGCCGCCGGGTCCACACATTTTCGTCGGATTCGATTCGCTCCGACGAAATCGCCGCCACCGACATCGCGTTGTCGCGCGGCTGGTCGCGCGAGGGTGTTTCAGACATGCGGGGTGCCGTTCATGACCGGAAAAATGCGCCTTCCTGCGGGGGCTGGCTTTGATCACCGGACTCTTGGCCCCTAAGCGCGGCAAAATCAATCCGGCAGGCGATGCCGCCGGCCGATTTGCGCCAGGTCAAGATGCGAATGACGCATGCCATGCAAGATGCTAGGATTGGAACCCATCCAATGTGCCGCCTTCAGGAGTGACCATACCATGGCGATCAAATTCGGCCGTCCGATCGAACTACGCGACGCGCCGCGGCGGGAACCCGCCCTCGCCGCCCACTCGCTCGATCTCGTGGTTCGCCCACGGCGCAATCGCAAGGCGGAATGGGCGCGACGCCTGGTGCGCGAGAATGTGCTGACCGCCGACGATCTGATCTGGCCGCTGTTCGTGGTCGACGGCCACAACAAGCGCTTGGCCGTCGCCTCGATGCCGGGGGTCGACCGGCTCAGCGTCGATCAGGCGGTGCGCGATGCCGAGCGCGCCATGAAGCTGAACATCCCCTGCATCGCGCTATTCCCCTACACCGAGCCGTCCCTGCGCGACGAGCACGGCTCCGAGGCGCTGAACGCCGACAATCTCGTCTGCCAATCGGTGCGCGCCATCAAGAAGGAATTTCCCGGCCTCGGCGTGCTCTGCGACGTGGCGCTCGATCCCTTCACCAGCCACGGCCATGACGGCCTGATCGAGGACGGCCGCATCCTCAACGACGAGACCGTCGCGGTGCTGGTGCGACAGGCGCTGGTGCAGGCCGAAGCCGGCTGCGACATCATCGCGCCCTCCGACATGATGGACGGCCGCGTCGGCGCCATCCGCGAGGGGCTCGACGACGCCGGCTTCCTCGACGTGCAGATCATGTCCTATGCGGCGAAATATGCTTCCGCCTTCTACGGCCCGTTCCGCGACGCCATCGGCTCGGCCAAGACGCTGACCGGCGACAAGCGCACCTACCAGATGGACAGCGCCAATTCCGACGAGGCCTTGCGCGAGGTCGAGCTCGACATCGCCGAGGGCGCCGACATGGTGATGGTGAAGCCGGGGATGCCCTATCTCGACATCGTCAGGCGCGTCAAAGACACCTTTGCGATGCCGACCTTTGTCTACCAGGTGTCCGGCGAGTACGCGATGATCGCGGCAGCCGCCGCCAACGGCTGGATCGACGGCGAGCGGGCGATGATGGAGAGCCTGCTCGGCTTCAAGCGCGCCGGCGCCGACGGGATTTTGACTTACTTCGCGCCGCAGGCGGCGGAGAAGCTGAAGATGGAGGCGTGAGAAACGGCGAATAGCGAATGGCGAGTAGCGAATGGAGATCTTCCCCATTCGCCATTCGCTACTCGCCATTCGCCGGAATATTGCCGCTTGTTAATGTGCGGCGAGGTCTTGCACGCGCGTCGCCGGTTCCCATGTGCTGTTGCGGGAATGCACGGTCTGGAGGACTGACATGTCTTATAACGGTTCGGGTAGCGGCAGCGACGCAGGTAATGCTGGCGGTGCCTGGCGCAGCGGCGGCGGAGTCCAGCCCCATGCCTTTGATCCCCTGCTGCAGCCGGATTTGTTTCGCGGCGTGCTGACGCGGCGGGTGTTCGCGTTCCTGATCGACCTCGTGGTGCTCTTCGTACCCGTGATTCTGGGATACCTGTTCATCGCGGTGTTCGGGCTGATCACCCTTGGCCTCGGCTGGATGCTGTTCTGGCTGGCCTGGCCGGCCACGGTGGTCTGGACGGTGGTCTATTACGGCGCGTCGCTGGGCGGGCCGCATTCGGCCACCCTGGGCATGCGCGTGATGGATCTGGAGCTGCGTACCTGGTACGGGGCATCAGGTTACTTCGTGCTCGGCGCCATGCATGCGGTGCTGTTCTGGGTGTCGATCTCGTTCCTGACCCCGCTGATCCTGCTGGTCGGCCTGTTCAACGGCCGCCGGCGGCTGCTGCACGACATCGTGCTCGGAACCGTGGTCATCAACAGCTCGGTTCGCACCCAGGTCGCGCAACCCGCGAGAACATTTTGAGCCACAACCGATTGACCGTCGGCCTCCGCGGCGCGATGCTCAGTTCGGCTGCGATTGAATCGGAGCCGAGCTGAGCTGGTATTTTTTGACGCGTTTTCTTCACGCGAACCGGTACCCACTTCGCTTGAACACGCTATAGTATGCTGCTTCGCCTCCGGAGGCCTGACGACACAACGTGACCCAGCACTCGCGTGACACCCCGCAATTCTACCTGACCGCGCCCTCGCCCTGCCCCTATCTGCCGGGCCGGCACGAACGCAAGGTGTTCACGCATCTGGTCGGCGACAAGGCGAGCGACCTCAACGATCTGCTCACCCATGGCGGCTTCCGGCGCAGCCAGTCAATCGCCTATCGCCCGGCCTGCGACCAGTGCCGCGCCTGCGTCTCGGTCCGCGTCATAGCCAACGAATTCCGGCCCTCGCGCAATTTCCGCAAGATCATGGCCCGCAACGCCGACATCACGGGCGAACAGCGCAATGCGGTGCCGACCTCGGAGCAATATTCTGTCTTTCGCGCCTATCTCGACGCGCGGCATCGCCATGGCGGCATGGCCGACATGACCGTGCTCGATTACGCCATGATGGTGGAGGACAGCCACGTCGAAACCCGCATCATCGAATACCGCAAGCGCGGCGTCGATACCGGCATCACCGGCCGCGGCGAGGAGCTGGTGGCGGTGGCGCTGACCGACGTGCTCAGCGACGGGCTGTCGATGGTGTATTCTTTCTTCGAGCCATCAGAGGAAGGCCGCTCGCTCGGCACCTACATGATCCTCGACCATATCACCCGCGCGCGAAGGCTCGGACTGCCTTACGTTTACCTCGGCTACTGGATCGAAGGCTCCAAGAAGATGGACTACAAGGGCCGCTTCCTGCCGCAGCAGCGCCTCGCCCCCTCCGGCTGGCTGCGCATCGACGCATCGGGGGAAGTGTTCTCGGAGCCGCAGGATTAGTTGGCGAATAACGAGTGGCGAACAGAAAACCTCCATTCGCCATTCGCCTCTTCCCATCCGCCCCACTCAACTCTCGACGACCCGCACCGGGTCGCTGCCATCCCAGTTCGCGGCGGCTTTCCTGACATGGCCGAAGAAGCGGCCCTTGCCGCCGCTGATGTCGGAGATCTCGATCACGGTGCCGGCATGCCCCGTGCTCTCGAAATAGGCGAACCGCCCCTGCGGTCCGCCGATCTGTCCCTCATGGCCGACGACGAAACCCGCGGCGATGGCGCGGTCGTTGAGCGCCTGATAGTCGTTCGACCAATAAGACATGTGCTGCATGCCCTCGCCGTGATCCCTGAGGTGATCCAGATACATTGACGGGGCATCGTTGCGCTGCTGGATCAGTTCGATCTGCAGGTCGCCGGAATTGGCCAGCGCGATGCTCATCTCGACGGCCGAATCGATCCCGCGATAGCGAAACCAGTCGGTCTTGACCTTTGGGATGTAGAAGAACGGCCCGACCCGCATCACCTCGGTCCAGAATTTCATCGCCGCTTCAATATCGCGAACGACATAGCCGTTCTGGCAGACCTTGCCGAATAGCGCGCTCATGCAATTGCTCCGTTACATTCCGCTCAGGCCGCTATCGACGGCGAGCGTCTGCGCGGTGACGTAGGCGCTTTCCTCCGAGATGAAGAACAGCACCGCATAGGCCACTTCCCATGCGGTCGCCTGGCGACCGAACGGGATGTGTCCCTTGCCGCGCGATGGCCTTCCGGCGCCAGCGGTGCGTCCGTTCGGCGTGTCCACCAGACCCGGATAGACCAGATTGACGCGGATGCCGCGCCGCGCACCGACATGCGCGATGTTGCGCATCAACCCGCCAAGCGCGGCCTTCGAGGAATCATAGACCGGCATTTGCGAACCGGCCCGCAGCGCCGCGATCGAGGAGATGAAGACGACCGAGCCGCCGTCGGCGAATTTGGGCAGCGCTTCGCGGCAAGCCAGCATCGGACCGCGCACATTGACGTCGTAGATCTCGTTCCATTGCTCGGCGCTGACGCCGTCGAGACCTGACTGCCCAAAAGTCCCGACATTGAGCACCATGCCGTCGAGGCCGCCCATGGCCTGGTGCGCCTGATCGATCATGCGCCGGACGTCGGCTTCGAGCGTAACATCGGCAGCAATCGCAAAGGCGCGGCCCCCCTCGGCCTTGATCCGGCCGACGGTGTCCTCGGCCGAAGCCATGTTGACGTCGGCGACGGCGACCTGCGCGCCCTCGCGCGCGAACAATAGACTCATCGCCCGGCCATTGCCGATCGGGTCGGTGGCTTCATCGAAGATCCGCTGTCCGCCGCCGACCACCAGGACGCGGCGCCCGTTCAGCCGGCCTCTGCCGGGTGCCGTACCCGACGATTCCGCGGTGAGCGGGCGAACGTAGCGTTTCGGCTTGACGTCGATTTTGGCATCCGGTGGCGCCGATGGATCGGACAATTCAGGCGCTCCGCGTCTTGCCGCTGTCGTAGACCCGCATGCCGGCGGCGGGATCGAGATCGGTCTCGGTCGCCTCGGTGAGGCGGGCCATCATCATGTAGAATCCGATCGCGACGATGGTCTCGACGATTTCCTGTTCGCCGAAATGCTGGCGCATGCCTGCAAAGACCGGCTCCGGTACGCGAACATTTTCGGTGACCTCGCGGCCGAACGCCAGCAGCGCGCGCTGCGCCGCATCGAACGCATCATCGCCGTAATCGCCGCGCTCCAGGCCATCGATCTGGCGCTGCGTGACGCCGACGCCGCGCGCGATCGGCACATGCTGGCGCCACTCATAGGCGCCGCCTTCAAGTTGCGCGACCTGAAGGATCAGCAATTCGCGGTTGACCGGACTGAGCTTCTGGCGATGCAGGATGGAATTGCCGAGCCGCATCGCCGGGATCATGTTGGCTTCGGCGTGCGCCATCATGCGAAAGATGTTCAGCTTCACCGGCATCCTGTCGAAGGATGCGCGGATGTCTCCGGTCGTTGTCTCCGGGTCAATCAGCGGCAGTCTTGCCACGCGTCCCTCCCTTGGTTTTTTTTGGTTTCTTCTGGAAGTGTAGCGTAGCCCGACACCAAAGCGTCGTCACCCGCGAAAACGAAAGCGGGGGCATCCGGTACGCCGCGGCTTCTCGATTAAATCACCAACGTCTCTGGAATACCGGGCGTCCGGTCAAGCCGGGCGAAGACGCGCTTAGCGCTTTTGCCGGGCGATGACGGTCGTGGGTGTTGGGGCTTCGCGCACCAACGCGAACAGCCCTCGGCCCTCACCCGAAGAAAGTCTCGAACAGCAGCTTGAGGTTCAGGATCACGATGATGGCGGCCACGATCCACGCCACGGCGGCGACCGGGAGCGAGATCGCAAACTTGCCCATCTTTCGCCGGTCGGACACGAACCGCACCAGGGGAATGACGGCGAATGGCAACTGCATCGACAGGATGACCTGACTGAAGACCAGAAGCTGTCCGGTGCCGCGTTCGCCATAGAGCGCGGTGACGATGATGACCGGAACGATGGCGATACCGCGGGTGAGCAGCCGCCGCGCCCAGTTCGGCAGGCGCAGGTGCAGAAAACCTTCCATCACGATCTGGCCGGCCAGCGTCGCCGTCACGGTCGAGTTGAGGCCGGAGGCCAGCAGCGCCACGGCGAACAGCGTCGATGCAATCGACAGACCCAGCAGCGGCGACAACAGCTCGAACGCCTGGCCGATCTCGGCGACGTCGGAATGACCGCTGCTGTGGAATGTGGCGGCGGCGACGATCAGGATAGCGGCATTGATGAACAGGGCCAGCATCAGCGCGATGGTGGAGTCCGTCGTCGCCCATTTGATCGCATCGCGTCGGCCTTCGTCCGATCGTTCGTAGGCACGGGTCTGCACGATCGAGGAGTGCAGATAGAGATTATGCGGCATCACCGTCGCGCCGATGATGCCGATCGCGATATAGAGCATCTCCGGATTGGTGAAGATCTCGGTGGACGGCACGAAGCCCTTCAGCATCGCCGCAACCGGCGGCGCCGCGGCTGTGATCTGGACCGCAAAGCAAACCGCGATTACGATCAGAAGCGCAATGACAAAGGCTTCGAGGAAGCGAAAGCCCTTGTTCATCAACAGCAGCAGCAGAAAAGCGTCGAGTGCCGCGATCAGCGCGCCGCCGACCAGGGGAATGCCGAACAGCAGTTTCAGCGCGATCGCTGTGCCGATGACCTCGGCGAGATCGCAGGCGATGATCGCCGCCTCGCAAGCCAGCCAGAGCACGAAGTTGACCGGCCGGGAATAGGTGGCGCGGCAGGCCTGCGCCAGGTCGCGATCGGTGACGATGCCGAGACGCGCCGCCAGCGCCTGCAGCAGGATCGCCATCAGGTTCGAGAGCAGGATGACCGACAGCAGCGTGTAGCCAAACTTCGACCCGCCGGCGAGGTCGGTCGCCCAGTTGCCCGGGTCCATGTAGCCGACCGAGACCAGATAACCGGGACCGGCAAAGGCCAACAGCCGCCGCCACCAAGGGCCGCCGAGCGGAATCGCAATGCTCCCGTACACCTCGGGCAGGCTCTTCTGAACGTCCGCCGCTGCGTCCGCGCGCCAGCCGGTGGCGCTCGGCAGGGTCTCTGACAGAGAATCGGTGGATAAAATGGGGGCTTTTGCGTCCATTTTGTCAGGATGACCCATGTTTACCCTTAATGCAACTCATTTGCAACTGCATCTAGACCGCCTGCTGTCGGGAACCGGGTGGCTGGGCCGTCCCGGAGGCCAGACAATGGCAGCCTACCGACTTGCCAGGGAATCAAGCCATGACCGTGATCAACCACGCGCCCCGCCTGCCAAAAACCTTCAACCGGCTGGCCTGGTCCAATCTGGCGGCGCAATCGGCCGAGCAGATCGCGCTGGCCGCAGCGCCCATTGTCGCGGTGCTGCTGCTCGGGGTCGGCGAAGGTCAGACCGGGCTGCTGCAGACCGCGCTGACGCTGCCTTTCATCCTGTTCGCGATCCCCGCCGGCCTGCTCGCTGATCGGATCTCGCGGCGCCGCCTGATGGCGGGCGCCGAAGCCTTGCGCGCGGCGGCGCTGGCCGCAATCCTGGCGCTGATCTGGTTCGATCGGCTGTCGCTGCCTTTGCTCGCCCTGCTCGGCTTCGTCGCGGTATGCGGGACCGTTGCCTATAGCGTGGCGGCGCCCGCGCTGGTGCCGTCGCTGGTAACGCCGGATCTGTTGCCCGCCGCCAATGCGCGGATCGAACTCGCGCGCACCGTCGCGTTCGCCAGTGGCCCGGCGCTGGGCGGCGTGCTGGTGGGATGGGTCGGCGCGGCACCCGCCTTCGGAGTGGCCGCCGCTCTCTCCGTGATCGCCGTGGTGCTGCTGTCTGGCATTTTCGAGCCGGTACGCGCGCCGGCGCCGCACCGCCATCCGCTGCAGGAGATCAAGGAAGGAGCCGCCTTCGTGCTGCATCATCCGCTGCTGCGGCCGGTGTTCATCACCCAGTTCATCTTCAACACCGCGTCGTTCCTGCTGCTGGCGGTGTTCGTGCCCTATGCGGTGCGCCGTCTCGGATTGTCGGCGACCGGCGTCGGCATCACGCTTGGGATGTACGGCGTCGGCATGGTGTTCGGCGCCCTGTTGGCGACGCGGGTGATGCGCCGCCTCGCTTTCGGCACCGTGATCGGGCTCGGACCGGTCACCGGCTTCGTCGCCGCCTCCGTGATGGCGCTGACCACCTTCATCCCGTCTCCTGCGTTGGCGGGTTTGAGCTTCTTCCTGCTCGGCGCGGGCCCGATCCTGTGGGTGATCTCAACCACCACGCTGCGGCAGTCGGTGACGCCGCCGAGCTTGCTGGGCAGAATCTCCGCGATCAACATCATGAGCTATGGCGCGCGCCCGCTCGGCTCCGCGCTCGGCGCCATCGTCGGCGGTTTTTTTGGCGCGGAGGCCTGCCTCTATCTCGCCGCGATCATCTTCGGCGCCCAGGCGCTGGTGATCCTGCTGTCGCCGGCAGTATCACTGGCGCGGCAGCCGAAGATGGTCGGCGACGGACCAAGCGCGCTGCCGGCGCGGGCGAGCTAACGCCTCGTGACGATCGCGCCGTCTTCCTTGACAAAGGAGGCGACGGGATTCGGCAGCAGATCAAGCACGGCTTCGGAAGGCCGGCACAGTTTCGCGCCCTTCGGCGTCACCACGATCGGCCGGTTGATCAGGATTGGATGGGCCAGCATGAACTCGATCAGTTCCCCGTCGCTCCATTTGGGATCGGCGAGCCCCAGTTCGGCGTAGGGCGTGCCCTTCTCGCGCAGCAGCGCGCGGACCGGAATTTGCATCGCCGTGACCAGCTCGACCAGCCGTGCGCGGCTGGGCGGGTCCTTCAAATACTCGATCACCTCGGGCTCCTCGCCGCTCTGCCGGATCATCGCCAGCGTGTTGCGCGAGGCACTGCAGGCCGGGTTGTGATAGATCGTCACGCTCACGTGCGTGCTTCCTTGTTAGTGCTGGCCGAAGCCCCGGCGCCGGCCTCGTACCAGCCGCGCGACGCCTTCACCAGATAGACCACCGAGAGCATGACGGGCACCTCGACCAGCACGCCGACCACGGTGGCCAGCGCCGCCCCGGAGTTGAGGCCGAACAGGCTGATGGCCGCGGCGACGGCGAGTTCGAAGAAGTTGCTGGCGCCGATCAGCGCCGCCGGTGCTGCGACACACCAGGCCACCCCAAAGCGCCGGCTCAGCCAATAGGCCAGCCCCGCGTTGAAATAGACCTGGATCAGGATCGGCACGGCCAACAGCACGATCACCAGTGGCTGGGCGATGATCTGTTCGCCCTGGAAGCCGAACAGCAGCACCAGCGTGGTCAGCAGCGCGACCAGCGACACCGGCTGCAGCACCTGCTGGGTCCGCGCCAGCGCGGCCGGCCCGCTGGCGAGCAGCGCGCGCCGCCACGCTTGCGCTGTCATGACGGGCACCACGATATACAGCACCACCGAGATCAGCAGGGTTGCCCAGGGCACCGATATCGAGGCGACGCCGAGCAAAAGCCCGACCAGCGGCGCGAAGGCAAACACCATGATGACGTCGTTGAGCGCGACCTGGCTCAGCGTGTAATGCGGTTCGCCTTCGCATAGATTCGACCATACGAACACCATCGCCGTGCAGGGTGCCGCCGCCAGCAGAATGAGCCCGGCGATATAGGACTGAATTTGCGCCGATGGCAGCCACGGCGCGAACAGATGGCCGATGAACAGCGAGCCCAGCAGCGCCATCGAGAACGGCTTTACCGCCCAGTTGATGAACAGCGTGACGCCGACGCCGCGCCAGTGCTCGCGCACCTGGCCGAGCGCACCGAAGTCGATCTTCAGCAGCATCGGGATGATCATCAGCCAGACCAGTACGGCCACCGGCAGATTGACCCGCGCGATTTCCGCGCTGGCGATGGCTGCAAACAGTCCGGGCATGAGATGCCCGAGTGCGACGCCCGCGACGATGCAGAGCGCCACCCACAGCGAGAGATAACGTTCGAACAGGTTCATGACGGTTAAGCACCTCCGGACGCCACCCGATGGCATCCTCCCTTGGCCGATATCGCGCGGTCTCGCGCCGAGCGACAGCTGTTCGATAGGGCAGCACCGCCCAACCCACAAGATATTTGTCTTTATCTCTCGACATATAGATTTGACAATTTCGCCAATTTGACCGAAAAAATGCTCAATAGGCAAAAAATGTCATTTTATCGTCGCCAGACATGTCGATGATTATCGACATGATACTGAGACTCTCATCTCGGGCGGGAAGCCAATGATCGAAAACAATCGGGAAGCAAGCGCCATCGAAGGCTTTGGATCGCTGGCGCAGCCGACCCGCCTCGCCGCGGTTCGTCATCTTCTCGCGGTCCATCCGCAAAGTCTGCCTGCCGGCGAGATCGCCCGGCTTTGCGAGGTGCCGCACAACACGATGTCGACGCACCTCGGCATTTTGAACCGGGCGGGTTTGATCTCCGTCGAGAAGGACGGTCGCTCGATGAACTATCGCGCGAACGTTTCCGGCTTTCGCGGCCTGC
>JAYSPJ010000268.1:0-1881 GCA_043722155.1 Bradyrhizobium sp. | reverse complement strand
GCTGCGAAAAACGTGCTCGCGATCGCCGCCGGCATCGTGGTCGGCCGAAAACTCGGCGCATCGGCGCAGGCAGCGCTGACCACGCGCGGCTTCAGCGAGTTGGTGCGGCTCGGGCGCGCCTGCGGCGCGCGCAGCGAGACCATGGCGGGCCTCTCCGGCCTCGGCGATCTGATCCTGACTTGCTCCAGCGCGCAGTCGCGCAATTTCGCACTCGGCATGGCGCTCGGGCGCGGCGAGCAACGGCCGCTTGGCAAGCTCGCCGAAGGCGAATTCACCGCACCGGTGCTGATCGAGCTGGCGGCTTCGCAAAATGTCGATATGCCGGTATCAAACGCAGTCGCGGCGATATTGAACGGCACGGCGACGATCGACGAAGCGATCGAAAGCCTGCTGACGCGCCCGTTCAAGGCGGAGGAATGACGATGGCGTACTGGCTGGTGAAATCGGAGCCCTCGACCTGGTCATGGGATCAGCAGGTGGCAAAGGGCGCCAAGGGCGAAGCCTGGACCGGCGTGCGCAATTTCACCGCGCGGCAGAATCTCGTGAAGATGAAGAAGGGCGACCGCGCCTTCTTCTATCACTCCAACGAGGGCAAGGAGATCGTCGGGATCGCCGAGATCATCAAGGAAGCCTATCCGGATTCCACCGACCCAACCGGCAAGTTCGTCTGCGTCGATATCCAGGCCGACAAGCCGTTGAAGGCGCCGGTGACAATGGCCGCCATCAAGGCCGACAAGCGACTGGCCGAAATGGCCCTGGTGAAATACTCGCGGCTGTCGGTGCAGCCGGTGACGGCGGATGAATGGAAGATCGTCTGCAAGATGGGCGGGATTTGATTCTTACTTCCCTCTCGCCTTGTGGGAGAGGGTGGATGCGATGCGCAGCATCGCAGACGGGTGAGGGGTTTGCCTGCGCGGATAGAGACCCTTCATCCGGCGCGCTTTGCGCGCCACCTCTCCCACAAGGGGAGAAGGGAGGAATCTAGGCCGCGGCGGTCGCGACCACTTGCGCCAGCAACTGCTCGCGCTTCGACTGCGAGCGGTAGCCCTTCATCGTCGCGGCGAAGCGTTCGAGGATGCCGTCCTCGAAGGCGGTGACGATGGTGTCGTGGACGTAGCTCTTGCGGCAGATCGCCGGCGTATTCGACAACTCGTCCGCAGCGGCGCGCACCGCATCCAGCACCTGCTTGCGGCGGCCGCGGGCGCTGGCGGCCGGCGAAATCCGCGACAGCGATTCCAGCACCACGGCGGAGGCCATCAAAGTGCGGAAATCCTTCAGCGAAATCTTGATGCCGGCGATCTCGCGCAGGAACGCGTTCACCGTGGTGGTCGAGACCGTGCGAACCGTGCCGGAATTGTCGCGATACTGGAACATGCGCTTGCCGGGCACGCCACGCAGAATACCGATGGCGCGCACCAGCTTGGCGGCGTCGCATTCCTTGCGCACGGCCTTGCCGCCCTTGGCCGTGAAAGTCAGGACGATGTTGTCGTCCTCGACCACGACATGGGATTTCAGCAGCGTGGTGGCGCCGTGCGTGCCGTTGAGGCGGGCGTAGGATTCATTGCCGGGCCGGATCGCGGTGCGCGCGATCAGCTCGATCACCGCCGAGAGCGCGAATTCGCGGGTCGGCGTGTCGCCGGAGAGGTGCATCGAGACGTTGCGGCGGATTTTCGGCAAGGCGCCGACCAGCCGCGCCAGCCGGTGGGCCTTGCGCTGTTCGCGAACCTTCTCCCAGTCGGAATGATAGCGGTATTGCAGCCGCCCCGCGGCATCGCGGCCGACGGCCTGCAGATGCGAGGTGGGATCGGGCGAATAGCGGACTTCGGCATAGGCCGGCGGCACCGCCATCGAGTGCAGGCGCTTGATGGTGCCGGTGTGACG
>JAYSPJ010000267.1:0-1781 GCA_043722155.1 Bradyrhizobium sp. | reverse complement strand
TTTCCTCCCTCGAGGCTTGTGCGACACCTGCCCTCAGTTCGTGGCGGATCGACGCGCGTCTGCGTTCGCCGGGCAGGTGTCCCACAACCCTTAACAGTTGCGGTTATCCGTTCGGCCGGAAGTCTGCCTCGCCAACGGCCGGTTCCAAAGCACAGCCGACATAGCCCGTCACCCGTCTGCCGCGACAAAATCTCCATTGCGGTCATTCGGCCTGGCAGGCGCCTCAGCAGGCAGCGGACCATGGTTGGACGACTGCAGTCGCCAAGACCCTGCTGGCGTTCCCGACCCTGACCCGACACTCGTTGTCCCGAACTTGCCACCCCTAATTTGCCGGTCGGAACGGCACTTAGTCTCTCGAAGGCGTGCCGAAGCGGAAGCCGCACATCGGCGGGCCGAAGGTGGAGTGATCGAGGCGCTGCGCAGCGTGAAACCGTTCGAGCAAGCCGCGACGGAAGCCCACCATGCAGGCCATCAGCCGAAAGCCGCCTGGTGGGCACCGGATGGCGCCCCGGTCCACGACGTACGCCACCGCCCGAGCCGACCACGATGTACAGCCTCCTGGGCTGAACCCTGCGGGCCTCAAATCGCGAGTATGCGGCGTGGGGGCCATGACCGGCTTCGAGGCGGCGAGAGATGCAGGAACAGGTGGCGCTCCACTCCACACTAGGGATTGCGCGGTAGCCTCCCAGCAGGGTATCTTAATTCGGCGCAAGCGCGCGGCGCTTGCGCGCTATTGCCAAACATGGCGCAGCGGCGTCGGCGACGCCGCGCCGCCGACAGCCTGAAGGCGTGATCGGACGAAAGGCTTTCAGCGATGGGACCGTCATCAGGAAGCGACCCGGCCAAGGGCAACGACCCCGAGCCGCGGAAGGCTTCAACCGCCAGCGGCGGACTTCATGCTCCGACCGTGACCCTGCCCAAGGGCGGCGGAGCCATTCGGGGAATCGGCGAGAAGTTCGCTGCTAACCCTGTGACCGGCTCCGGCGCGGTATCCGTGCCCATCGCGATGAGCCCCGGTCGTTCGGGATTCGCGTCGGCGCTTTCGCTTTCCTACGATTCCGGTTCCGGCAATGGCCCGTTCGGCCTGGGCTGGCAACTTTCATTGCCGGCCATTTCGCGGAAAACCAGCAAGGGCCTGCCAGAGTATCGCGATGCGATTGAATCCGATGTCTTCGTACTCGGCGAAACCGAAGACCTCGTCCCGTTTCTGGTGCAGACCGGCGGCGCCGCGTGGGTTCGGGAAGTCGCTGCGCCGCGCGTCGTCAACGGAGCATCCTATCAAGTGGACCGTTATCGGCCACGCGGCGAAAGCCAGTTCTCCCGAATCGAACGCTGGACACGCACCGATGCGCCGCAGGACTGTTTCTGGCGCTCCATATCCAGGGACAACGTCACCAGCTGGTACGGAAGGACCGAAAACAGCCGCATCACCGACCCTGCGGAAGCGTCACGCACCTTCAGTTGGCTGATCTGCGAGTGCCATGACGACTGCGGCAATATCGTCGCCTACGAGTACAAACCGGAGGACTCCGACGGGGTCGCCCTTTCGCAGGTGAACGAACGCAATCGCACTGCAACGACGAGGCATGCAAACCGCTATCTGAAACACGTGCGCTACGGCAACGACATGCCGTACTTCGTGGAACTGACACCCGCTTCGGGCTGGCCGGCGCTGCCAGCGCCTAGCCCTGCCCTTTACCCGTAAGTATCCTCATCATCCGAAGTCCAGTCTCTAAGGGAGAGTCCTTCGCACAGCGATTGCAGTTCCGAATAGCCTTGCC
>JAYSPJ010000266.1:0-2337 GCA_043722155.1 Bradyrhizobium sp. | reverse complement strand
GCGGTGTTCCTGATTTCCGGCGGCTGCGACTGGATCAACGGCGAGACCATCGCCATGGACGGCGCCCAGGCGCTGGCCACCGGCGGAAACTTCTACGAGATGCGCGACTGGACCGACGCCGACTGGACCCGGGCCCGCGATTCGATCAAGGCGCAGAACGAAAAGGACCGCGCGCAGAGGGGGTGAGTCCTTTACGCGCCTCATCCTGAGGAGCCGCGCGCGTTTCGCGCGGCGTCTCGAAGGATGGCAGCAAGCCATGTGCCAGATGGTTCGAGACGCGCTTCGGGCAGCGCAAGGGCGCTGCGAGAAGCGCTCCTCACCATGAGGGATCTGAGTACGCTCGTCGTATTGTCTTTGCCGCGCAACGACGCCACTATCGCGACAATAAACAAAAGACCTATGGGAGAGACATGTCCGACACTCAGGAACCGGCGAACCTCGCCGACATGGTGCGCGCACGCGCCAAAGCCCGCGGCGATGCCATTGCCTATGAATTCGAGGGCCGCCGGACCACCTTCGCCGAATTCGACATCAAGACCAACCGCGTGGCCAACGCGCTGATCGCGCTCGGCGTCAAGCCGGGAGAGCGCATCGCCTATCTCGGCAAGAATAGCGACATCTATTTCGAACTGCTGATGGGCGCGATGAAGGCCAATGTGGTGATGGCGCCGGTGAACTGGCGGCTGGCCGGACCGGAAGTCGCCTTCATCGTCGACGACTGCAAGGCGCCGGTGCTGTTCGTCGGACCGGAATTCGTCACCCAGGTCCGCAACATCCTGCCGCAGCTGCCGAGCGTTCGCCACGTCATCACCACCGAAGGCGGCGCGCCGGAATGGCAGGATTTTACGGCGTGGCGCGATGCGCAGAGCGGCGACGATCCGAAGGTTCCGATTGACCGCAAAGACATCGCGATCCAGCTCTATACGTCGGGCACCACCGGCAAGCCCAAGGGCGCGATGCTGTCGCATGCCAATTTTCTCAACCTGGTGGAAACCGGCCGGGAGCAAAAACCCGACTGGAACAAATGGTCTGTTGACGACGTCTCGCTGGTGGCGATGCCGATCTTTCATATCGGCGGCTCCGGCTGGGGCGTGATGGGCCTCTATCACGGCGCCAGGGGCGTGATTGCGCGCGAGTTCGATCCGACCAAAGTGCTGGATTTCTTCGAGCAGTCGGGCATTACAAAACTGTTCATGGTGCCGGCCGCGATGCAGTTCGTGGTGCGGCAGCCTCGCGCCCGCGAGGTGGATTTTTCCAAGCTGAAATACATGCTCTATGGCGCCTCGCCGATCCCGGCGGCGCTGTTGAAGGAATGCATCGAGGTGTTCGGTTGCGGCTTCGTGCAGATGTACGGCATGACCGAGACCACCGGCACCATCGTGGCGCTGCCGCCGGAAGATCACGTCGAGGGGCTGGACCGCATGCGCTCGGCCGGCAAGGCCCTGCCCGGCATTGAACTCGCGATCCTCGACGCCGACGGCAAACCATTGCCGCCGGGCGAGGTCGGCGAGATCGCCACCCGTTCCGGCTCCAACATGGTCGGCTACTGGAACCTGCCGGAGGCCACCGCCAAAACGCTCGACAGCGAGGGCTGGCTGCGCACCGGCGATGCCGGCTACATGGACGAGGATGGCTACCTCTACATCCACGACCGCATCAAGGACATGATCATCTCCGGCGGCGAAAACATCTATCCCGCCGAAGTCGAAAGCGCGATCTGCGACCACCCCGACGTCGCCGAAGTCGCCGTGGTCGGCGTGCCCGACGACAAATGGGACGAAGCGGTCAAGGCGATCGTGGTGATGAAGCCCGGCAAGAAAGCGACGTCGTCCGACATCATCAATTTTGCACGCGAACGCATCGCCGGCTTCAAGACGCCGAAGACGATCGATTTCATCGAGGCGCTGCCGCGCAATGCGTCGGGCAAGATCCTGCGGCGCCACCTGCGCGATCCCTATTGGGCGGGGAAAGACCGGCAGGTGAATTGAGGTTACCGTTATCGCGAGCTTGGTACCGGCCTCGGGACCGACCCTGATCGCTTCCGTCATGTCGCCTCTTGTGCAGGTTTTCGGCCGCCGGGATGACGGGCTGACCACGCGTTCCGGTGGCCGGCGTCCGAAAAGCGCCAAGGCACGAAATCGCGGGGTGTGGGGCACCGACGGAGCAGCGGGCGCTATGGGGATTTGGCGCTTGCGTGAGTGTTGGGGAAGTTGAGCCGACACTGGCGATGGGCTGGCTTTAGGACACCTGCAACGATAAGTGAATCGTGATCCGTTGGCGTGCGGCGAATTGACTCGGGCGGATTCCTAGGCGGCGCGAACAGGTGTACGTGCCGTC
>JAYSPJ010000265.1:0-6855 GCA_043722155.1 Bradyrhizobium sp. | reverse complement strand
CTTCAGCACCCTGTGTCGGGGGACGGCTCGCTTCTCGATGGTGTGCTCGTTCATGGTCGTAAATCCGAAATACCGGTTGGCTATCCTGCCTTCAGACTAGCAAAGCGGAATTACGCACGGTTGAATCGAATACCGGTCAAATTTGAATCCGGGTTCAGGTTTCGTTTACGACAATGCCCGGAAAAGTTACTGGCGCGGAGTTCCGGAATCGGTCCATGCTGCCCAATCATATTGAAGAAGTCACATTGCAGGGAGATGATCATGAAAACGACGGGTGCGCTTCTGGTTGCCGTTGGCTTGGCGCTGTCGTCGGTGCCGGCCCATGCCGTTGTGCTCGATCTCTCGACCATGACCTGCAAGCAGTTCATCGAGGGCGGCGAGGACACGATCAAGCTGGTGCTGACCTGGATGGATGGCTGGTACAAGGGGGATTCCGACGAGGCGATCATCGATACCGATGTGTTCGTCGCAAACGCCAAGAAATTCGGCACTTACTGCGCGAAAAATCCGACCATCAGCATCGTCAATGCCGCCGAAAATATTCTCGGCAAGTAATTAGCTGCAAGTAATCCGCTGCAAGTAATCCGCTGACGGCCTCGGATCGCTTCCGGGGCAGGCGTTCGCTCGACGACGCTATGTCAGCATTGCGAACGCGCTGGAGACCATCGCCACCGGCTTGTTGTCGCTGGCGCCGGACAGGGTGACGCGGCCAAAGCTCATGGTGCGGCCCATCCGAACCACCCGCGCATCCGCCAGCACGTCCGATGCGGTCACGGCCCGCATGAAATGCGTGGTCTGATCGACCGTCGTCATCGGCCGGTAGCCGCGGTTGGCCGCCAGATTCGCGATCACCATGGCGGTATCGGCGAATGCCATCAGCGCCTGGCCGCACACGATGCCGCCGTTGCGGCACAGCCGCTCGGAGAAGGGCATGCGGAGGACGGCGCCCGGCTGCCAGTCGGCGGCAGCATTCGGCGGCGGATCATAGTCGATGGCCTCGATCGAGAGTTTGAGATCCCGCACCCACGGCGCAAATACATCGCCAAGCACGCGCCGGGCTTGCTCGATATCGAATTCCCTGACGGGCGGCTGGTCTTGCGTCAAGTTTGGTTCCCTCGCTTCAGTTGGTTCCCCGGCCTTTCTTAAGTGGCTCCGGGCAAAATGAATACTGTCCCGGCGCGGCTTGAAAAGGCCTGAGTTCCGGCCGTATGATGCCGAGGTCGGGGAGTGCGTTTCCATGTTCAGGCGATTGGCACTGATTTTCAGCGTGGTCGCCATGGGTCTCGCCCTCGATGGCTGCACCAAATGCGGTCCGATCTGGGACGATTGGGTGCAATCGCCGAAATCCTGCAAGTCGGATCGGTTTTAGCCCCAACGGGCCAGCTTGGCGTCGCGGCGGACGCGGTGATATATTGCCCGCAATATGCAGGGAGCTTGCTCGATGAGAATTCTTGGCGCCGCGGCTGTCATCGTGTTGTTGACCGGGCCGGCTTACGCGCAAACTCCCAACATCAACCTGATCCCGGAACTGCAATCCAGGTCGCCGGAAGAGAAGGAAGCCGATGCGGTGAGGGAAAAGGCTTACAGGGAGTCGCTGAAGAAGATTCCGGACGCCAAGGCGTCTTCCGATCCGTGGGGTAATGTGCGCGGCGCCGATACGCCGAAGACGCCGGCTCCCGCCAAGCCGCGCACCAAAACCGGCAGCACTGCCAACTGAGCGCAGCTATTGCCCGCGGCCGAGGTTCCGCACCGACGCGGCCAGCCGGGCCATGAAATTTCTCACCCAGAGGTCTTCAGACGCGGAAATGCCGTCGTGAGCGCCCGGATCGAAGCGCGGTCCGTCCCTGGTTTCGTCGTCCGGAATTTGAAGTCGGCGTTTGCGTGATGCGGGCACTGGTACTCTCATGATGGCTCCTTCGCAGGAAACCAACGGACGATGCTTGATAGCGTTCCAGCATCAGTACAGTTAACGGTTGAATAAGCGCGAGGTCGCGATCAGGCCAGCGCGGCCGATTGATCGAGCAGAGTCTCATAGCACTCGCAGGACATCCGCATCAGCGCGGGCCGGTCCAGGATCTTGATCACGCCGCGTGAATAGGTGATCGCGCCGGCGGCCTGCACCTTGCTCGCGACTTCCGTCACCGAGGTGCGCCTCACCCCCAGCATCTCCGCGAGGAATTCCTGCGTCAGCGCGACGGTGTCGCTTGCCGCGCGGTCCGCGCTTTGCAGCAGCCAGCGGCAGAAGCGCGCCTCGATCGAGTGCAGCGCGTTGCAGGCGGCCGTTACCCGCGCCTGCGACAGCAGCACCTCGTTGTAGCGGATGCAGAGATTGCGAATGGGATCGCTGCCCGCGGCAACCGTCCTGAAATGGGTGGCGGCGATTTTGCTGACCGACACCGGCATCTGCACGACGACGCGGACCTGCGACTTGTGCAGGCCAAGCCCGGCCATCGCGCCGACCACGCCTTCGCGGCCGACGGTCGCGGTCTCGATCGCCTTGCCGTCACGCAGCACGGCGAGCAGCGACAGCATGCCGTAATTGGGAAAGTAAACCTGATCGACCCCGTCTCCTGGTTCGCACAGCACGAGGCCCTGCTGCAGGGTGACGGTCGATAGGTTCGGAAGCAGCCGGTCGAAGTGATCGCGGGGCAGCGAGGCGAGCAGCTTGTTGTCCACGGGAAGACCGGCTTTCGAGACGGGGACTGCCACTGCGATATCCTGCCCGGTCGGTCGGGCCGATTTACCGCAGGGATGGGAAGGACGCTCCGAGAGGGCGGTCCGCGGGAAGGCCCTGTATAGGGACAAGCAGGGGGCGTGTCAGTCCGGTACCCGTCATAGCGCGAATTCCGCCCGGGCTCGAACCGGCAATGACGTCAGGCGTGGAACATCTTCGCGGATCGGAATCGATTGTCGGAAGGCGAAAGGGGCTGAGCGACGGCGTGTTCTTCCCCGTGGCCTATCCGACTTCGCTGACCGATCGGTTCATCTTATCGGTCCTGGGCGCGACGGCGGTATCGCCGAGCAGCCGGTCGAACTCCCGTTTCGAAATCTCGTAGCATTCGCAAGCCCGCTGCCGCAGGGCCTCGTGGTCGAGGAACTTCCTCACCCGCTTCCCCAAGGCCGCCTATATGAGCGAAGTCGAAAGCTGGCGCGAGCTGCCGGGCGACGATATCGAATTCACCATGCGGAGGCTGGGCAGCGCCGACTAGCGCGGCGCCGATTTAACTCCAACTATCTATAATTGTTAATATTTTTTCGATAAGGGGCTTTCAATGATTTTCGCCTGGCTTCGGCCTGAGGGGGAACGATGGCGAGACATCGCAATGATCCCGGCTCCCGCAAGCCGGTCCGGGTCGATCTGCACAAGCCGGGATTTCTGATCCCGGCGCCCGACGCGGCGTGGATCGAGTGCGTGATCACAGAGATTTCCGACGACGGCGTCTGCCTGGATGTCGGCGCGCTGGCGGTGCCGGAACTGTTCGGCCTGGCGTTCACCGCTGGCGGCGAAGTTCTCAGGGTGTGCTCGCTGGTGTGGCGGCAGGGCGAAATGCTCGGCGCGCGCTTCGTCACCGCCAAGGAGCTTCGGCAGGGAATGGGGCAGACCGACGCGCCCGATCCGAGGCTTCGGAAATCTGCCGAGAAGGCCGCTGCCGGCTGACCGGCCTCATAGCGTTTTCGAGCGAAGTACCGATTCGCGTAAAGAAAACGCGTCAAAACAAAAGAACTGGAGCCCGGCTCTGATTCAATCAGAACCGATAAGGCTCTAGGAGCGGTCCGAGACCACGTGATTGCAGACGTAGCAGCGGAAAACCTTGATGGCAGCGCGGATCGACAGCGCGGGGAGTTCGGCCAGCTGTTTCATTTCAGCGTCGCATTTTTCGCAACGGCGCACGGCGTGGTTTTGATTCGCCCGATCAGGCGTCGAGTCGCCAGACACCATCACGGCCGCCCCTGTGTTTTTTGGAATCGTTGACGTCAGATTGCCACGACGGCGGCACGATATTGGATATTGTATGATTGAGCTCACACCTTTGCGGGTGAGACGCGGCGATCCGGTGATTCGGGCTAGTCTTCGTCCGCGCCCAATAATTTGCCGTTCGACCGGTTAATGAAATGAAGCCGGCTGCAGGCCTGGCAGACCACGGTTTCGTAACTGGAGTGGGAATCATCCACTGGTTCGTCCGCCAGCCAGTGCTGTACGTTCATGCCGGTTCGCGGACATCTGAAGATGAGGTTGGCCATAGACCAACCAGTTTGGGGCCAGCACGATTGTTCGCCTTGATCCCGATCAAAGTTTTCAGCCCCGTCATGTGCCAGCGGGCTCCGGCGCCGCGCCAATCGCATTCGCTGAATCCAGTGTTTCCGCGACCAGGCGAGCCGGAGTACCGGCCATTGGGGATGCAAAAGAAATAAAGCGGCATGACACAAAACCGATGCTTGAAGGCAGGCCCGTGAGAAACCACAAGATCACAGCACAGGATTCCTCAAACCTGCATCGATCAATGCCTAATTTTACGGGCTTAAGTACGGTCCCGGTCCTTCGGCGCGGCTTTCTTGAGTTCGCGGTCGATCCGCAGATGAACCCTGCGGATAGCGAGCAGCCTGATATTGGTCTCGGTCTTGCCTGATATGACGGTGTCGCCGATCCGGAATTGCCATTGCCAAACGCCCGGCGCTGACGGCGTGACCGTGTACTCGACGCCCCTGTGCATCATCGGAAATCCCGTCACGACCTGTTCGATGCCGATTTCATAAACTATAGGTTGTTAATTTATATAATACGCGTTTATCGAACAGGTCGTCGCGGATTGCTTTGATCCAAAACAAAAGCAGAGCGAGGCGGCCTCGATCGAACGCGATGAGATCGTTTGCTTGCGCCAGATCCCATGGCCGGGCAGGCGCGCGCCATCTGCAATCAGCGTGAAATGCTCGGGAATTCCCACCGGGCTGGTCACGCCCGGAGCGGCGCCGGCGCCGGATAGATTGCGGACCGTGCCGTCATTGGCGGGTGGAATTTCCTCAATCCCGGGTGCATATTGGCCGGATGATCGACCGGTGGAACGAGCAATTACGGTGCCCCTGTTGCAGCAGGACTGGCATGGCCAGAGCCTGTCCCAGGCCGAGAGCGACCAGAGTCCAACCGTTCTGACCGTGCCAGATGGCTTCAAGGTCGTTCAAACCGAGTACGGCCCCGACTTCCATTGCGGGACCTGCAATGTGGCGGTGGCCCCCTAGTCAAACCGAGGCGGCCTCATCTCGGCGCCCTCAAGCCCGGGTTATCTCCGTAGTTTTACTGAGAACATTTATGGATGTGTTAACCAGATTAACAACCTCTGAAAATCAATTTAGGCCACTCGTTATTTCCACTTAGGCCACTGACGATGGAAGCAGGCCAGGACTCGAAAAGAACATATTGCGAACATAGAACAAATAGGGTACGTTGTTCCCCAAGCCGCTGCCCGTTTGTCCCTCTAGCGAATCCCCGTCATAAGGAGCACCACCAATGGCCGCCCCCACCACCGCGCTGCGTATCGTCGAAGGATCCTCTATGGACAAGACCAAGGCCCTGTCCGCCGCGCTCTCCCAGATCGAGCGTCAGTTCGGCAAGGGCTCGGTGATGAGGCTGGGCAAGAACGACCGCTCGATGGACATCGAGACCATTTCCTCGGGTTCGCTGGGACTGGATATCGCGCTCGGCGTCGGCGGCCTGCCGCGTGGCCGGGTGGTGGAAATCTACGGGCCGGAATCCTCGGGCAAGACCACGCTGGCGCTGCACACCGTCGCCGAAGGCCAGAAGAAGGGCGGCATCTGCGCCTTCATCGACGCCGAACACGCGCTCGACCCGGTCTATGCCCGCAAGCTCGGCGTCAACATCGACGAACTGCTGATCTCGCAGCCCGACACCGGCGAGCAGGCGCTGGAAATCTGCGACACCCTGGTGCGCTCCGGCGCGGTCGATGTGCTGGTGATCGATTCGGTGGCCGCCCTGGTGCCGAAGGCCGAACTCGAAGGCGAGATGGGCGATTCCTTGCCCGGCCTGCAGGCCCGGCTGATGAGCCAGGCCTTGCGCAAGCTCACCGCCTCGATCAACAAATCCAACACCATGGTGATCTTCATCAACCAGATCCGGATGAAGATCGGCGTGATGTACGGTTCCCCGGAAACCACCACCGGCGGCAATGCGCTGAAATTCTATGCCTCGGTCCGTCTCGACATCCGCCGCATCGGGGCGATCAAGGAGCGCGACGAGGTGGTCGGCAACCAGACCCGGGTCAAGGTGGTGAAGAACAAGCTGGCGCCGCCGTTCAAGCAGGTCGAGTTCGACATCATGTACGGCGAGGGTGTCTCCAAGATGGGCGAGATCCTCGACCTCGGCGTCAAGGCCGGCATCGTGGAAAAGTCCGGCGCCTGGTTCTCCTATGACAGCCAGCGGCTCGGCCAAGGCCGCGAAAACTCGAAAGCCTTCCTCAAGGCCAATCCGGACATGACCGCGAAGATCGAGGCGTCGATCCGCCAGAACTCCGGCCTGATCGCCGAGCAGATTCTGGCGGGCAGCCCCGAGCGCGACGCCGAAGGCGAGGAGCCGGCGGAGGATTAAGTCTTCGCGAACCTTGGTCTGAAGACCTGAAGTTCGACATCATCGGGCGCTGCGGACGTCGAGTTACCGACGTCCCCAGTGCCCGTTTTGATTCTGCATGAGCGGGATGAGATCAGGCTGGGACGATGGAGTATTTTCGTCTCGTGCCCCTGATGCAGTGCAGCATGAATGCTGCGAGCCGGAGGCCTCTCTTACTGTGCATGGGGTTGTTTTCGCGATTTTTGTCCAGGCCCTGCCGAGCCCCGCCGAAGGGACAC
>JAYSPJ010000264.1:0-2263 GCA_043722155.1 Bradyrhizobium sp. | reverse complement strand
CCCCTTTGGGAACCCCCTTACTGTTCCGATTCACATCAACCGAAAACCGCTCTAGAATCAAGTACGGCATCCATTATGAAGGAGTTGATATTCAAAATCTGTCGCCTGGGACTCGGGGAATTGTCCTGCTGCTGCTCTATCTCGCGCTTGATGATGCAGACGATCGGCCTCTCATCATCGATCAGCCGGAGGAAAATCTCGACCCTAAATCCATTTTCGACGAACTAGTCGGATTGTTCGTCAAGGCGAAGAATAGGCGCCAAGTTATTTTGGTGACCCACAATGCGAACCTTGTGGTAAATGCCGACGCCGATCAAGTGATCATCGCCGAGGTTGGTCCCCACACGCCGGGAAAGTTGCCGCCGATCCGCTATACGTCGGGAGGATTGGAGAATGGCTACGTACGAAAGCTGGTCTGTGACATTCTCGAAGGTGGTGAGACGGCGTTTCGGGAACGCGCCAGAAGGCTAAGAGTCAAGCTGGACCGTTGACGAAAGCCCGGAGGGCGAGTTAGCCGAAGGCGTAACCCGCTTCTTATCGTGTTAAGGGCGGATTACGCTTCGCTAATCCGCCCTATAAAACTGCAATCGTTCAGTTCGCCTTCGGCGCTTCCGCCGGTGCACTTGCCGCTGGCGCCGCCGCATCCGGCGCCGCGGCAGGCCTCGCTCCACCCCCCGTAATCCGCTCCAGCACCGAGCGCACCGCATCGCGCGTCTTGCGGTCCTTGACCGCGTCGAGCAGGGGGGCGGCGCCCGGCGAGCGGCGGATCAGGCTTTCCGGATCCGGAAAGATCAGGGGATCGTCCCATGGACCCTGCACCACGAACGGCAGTTCGAAGCTCGAGGCGGCGTTCGGCGCCGAGACCAGGCTGGCGATGCCCTTCATGTCGTATTCGCGCGCCGGCACCGAGGCGGTGCCGGTCAGGGTCAGGCGCGCCGCCGGCCCCTCGACGCGGATATCCTCGGCGATGGCGATGCCCTCGCTGAATTTCACCGCGATGGTGAGGTTGTCGTAGGGCGTCGAGCCGCTGCGGAAGTTGCCGGCGCCGGACAGCGGCCGGCGCTCCAGCCGCTTCAGGAGCTGCTCGGCATTGAAGCCGGCGATCGCGCCGTTCTGACCGGTGAGGATGGCGCTGCCGTCGAGCGACTGGGCGAGGCCGAACGGGCTGGCGCCGGAGGCGACCAGCGAGACGTTGAGATTGCCGCGGCCGGACAGTTTGGTGACGCCGAACAACTCGCTGGCGCAGGCCTGCAGGTCGACGTCGGTGAACTGGAACTGGGCCTTGATGTCGGCCACCGCGTCGGAGCGCGCGATCCCGAACGAGCCCCTTGCGATGCCGCCATACATCTGCGCCTCGCCGACGCTCAGCGCCAGCGCGCCGCTGCGCAAATTGGCGCCGAATGCGGTGCGGCCGAGTTTGGTCGAGCCGACCGTCACCTTCGCCGCCGACAGCCGCATGTCGATGTCGGTGGTGGACAGCGCGTTCAGATCGAACAGCTGCCGGTTCCAGTCGCGCGCGCCGCCGGCGAGCAGGCGGAAGGTGGAGATGTAGGGGGTGAAGTCCAGGTTGCCCGCGGCCAGCGTCGCCTGCAGCGTCTGGCGGCCGGCATTGGAATAGGTCATGACGCCTTCGGCGACATTGCCGTCGAGTTCGACATTGACGTTGGTCAGCGCGATCGAGGGGCCGACCACATTGGCGCGCGCCTTCAGCGCGAAGCGGCCGAACCCGCCGGTGCCCGGCGGCGGCTGGCCGGCCCAGCGCAAAGCGTTGCGCAACGACGGGCTGTCGATGGTGACCGTGCCTTCCATCATCAGGCTGGTGCGGTTGGCAACGGTGCCGTCGAACGCCAGCTTCAGCGGTGGACTGGTGAGCCGCGCCTTCAGCCCGGAGCGGTCGCCGGAAAGGGCTGCGATGAAGTCGCTGGCGCTGATCGAGCCGTCGACCCGTTCGCCGCGCCAGTCGAATTGGCCGGTCGCGGCGAAGGAACGCGAGATCGACGGCCATGCCAGCGAAAGATCGATATCGCCGAGCGTCTCCGAGACGCGGTTGGCTGCGTCCTGATACGTCAGCACGCCGTCCTGGATGCGGATTTCGGAAAACGATACCTGGTTCTCGGCGCCCGGCTTCATGGTGCGCGCGATGGTATCGATGAACGGCGTCCAGTTGCTCTCGCCGTTGCCGTCACGTACCACTCTGATATGCGGGCGCAGCATCATCACGTCCGATATCTCGAACCGCCGCAGCAGCAGCAGCGGCAGCAGG
>JAYSPJ010000263.1:0-4415 GCA_043722155.1 Bradyrhizobium sp. | reverse complement strand
GATGGCCTGTTCGACAATGCGCTGGGCCTCGGCGGTGGCGAGGCGGTCCTTGGTCTGGCCCTGGAATTCGGGCTCGCGCACGAACACCGAGAGCATCACGGCAGCGCCCACCATGACGTCTTCGGAGACGATGGAGGCGGCGCGCTTGCCCTGGCCGACGCGCTCGGCGTGATCCTTCAGGCCGCGCAGCATCGCGCTGCGCATGCCGGCTTCATGGGTGCCGCCGTCCTGCGTCGGCACCGTGTTGCAATAGGATGACAGGAAACCATCGGCGTCGGCGGTCCAGGCCACAGCCCATTCGCAGGCGCCGTGGGCGCCGACCCGGCCGGATCTGCCGGAAAAAATATCCGGATGCACCAGGGTGTCGGCGTGAACGGCCGCGGCCAGATAATCCTTCAGTCCGCCGGCGAAATGAAAGCTGTCCTCGGCCGGCACATCATCGAGGCCTTTGAGCAGGGACGGATCGCAGCGCCAGCGGATTTCGACGCCGCCGAACAGATAGGCCTTGGAACGGGCCATCTTGAACAGCCGCTGCGGCTTGAAGGCGGCCTTGGCGCCGAAAATGTCGGTGTCCGGCTTGAACCGGATCCGGGTGCCGCGGCGGTTGTTGATCTTGCCGAGGTCTTCGAGCTTGCCCTTGGGATGGCCGCGTTCGAACGCCATGCGGTAGAGTTTCTGGCTGCGGGCGACCTCGACCTCGAGCCTAGAGGACAGCGCATTGACCACGGACACACCGACGCCGTGCAGGCCGCCGGAGGTCTCATAGACCTTGGAGTCGAATTTGCCGCCGGAATGCAGCGTGCACATGATGACTTCGAGCGCGGATTTCTTCGGGAATTTCGGATGCGGGTCGACCGGAATGCCGCGGCCATTGTCCGACACGGTCAGGAAGCCGTCGGTGCCGAGTTCGACCTCGATGAACGTGGCATGGCCCGCCAGCGCCTCGTCCATGGAATTGTCGATGACTTCGGCGAACAGGTGATGCAGCGCCTTCTCGTCGGTGCCGCCGATATACATGCCGGGCCGGCGTCGCACCGGTTCCAGGCCCTCGAGCACCTCGATATCGGCCGCAGTGTAGCCGGCTTCGGCGCTGGCGGCGCGCGAGGCGACCTTAAGGGAGGCGCGGCCCTTCGGCTCGACGCCTGCGAACAGATCGCTATCCGCCTTGGTTTTTGCAGCTGATTTCAATGATTTGGACATAGCTCTTCATGTGTTGCGTGCGCCCATGGCGCAGCGAATCGGTCTATCTGACTATGCCATGGATGAGCTTAAAAAGTGACGGCGGGCGCCTGGACCCAACCCGCCGCCGGGTCGCTGCCGGCGAAAGGGCGATCAGGCCCGCGAGGTCAATAGCACGATCATCGCAAACCGCGTCATCGCCGCGACCCCGATCGGTGATCCCAGAACCGGTGCTCACGCGCGGTCGCCGCCTTTGTGACTTGATGTCGCGGAAGGGGGTGGATTACCTGTCCTTGCATTGGAATCGTAGAAAGGTTCAATGCCCGCTCAAACAGGCCGGCAGTTGGGGAAGGCTTTCCAAACATGGAAGATTTTGCGCGCGCTTTGGCTGACTTCGTGCGCGACCATCAGGTTTGGGCGGCCCCCGTCGTGCTCTTGCTGGCGTTTGGCGAGTCGCTCGCCTTCATATCGCTGCTGGTCCCGGCCTGGGGGGCACTGGTCGCGATCGGTGCGCTGATCGGCGTCAGCGGCATCAGCTTCTGGCCGGTCTGGCTGGCCGGCGGGTTAGGCGCAGCCCTTGGCGACTGGCTCTCCTACTGGTTCGGCTTCAGATACAAGGAACATGTCGCCGAGATGTGGCCGCTGTCGCGCTACCCGGAAATATTGCCGCGCGGCGAAGCCTTCGTGAAAGACTGGGGCGTGCCCAGCATTTTCATCGGGCGGTTTTTCGGGCCGCTGCGGGCCTCGGTGCCGCTCGCCGCCGGGATATTCGAGATGCCCTATTGGCGGTTTCAAATCGCCAACTTCTCGTCGGCGCTGGTCTGGTCGGCGGTGCTGCTGCTGTTTGGCGACGTGATGGCGCTGCTCGCCGGATGGCTGTGGCGGGCGGTCTGAGGTGGCCTTCCGGCCGGCGCTGCCTCACACCGAGGACATCCCGATGGAATTGACCCGACGTCACGCACAGGCCGCCGCCGTGCTCGCGGCTTCACCTTGGCGGCCGAACGCGGCGGCCCTGTGTTTTGGCTTGACCGAGAAACCGCCGGGCCTTATAGCCCGCGCCCATGATCAACGCCGTGACCATGTCAATCGCTCGCCGCCGCCGCATGTCAGCGGTATGGGCGGACATCTGCGTCTGAGATTGTCGCCCCTGCCGCCGGATCCGGTCCGCGGCATTTTCCTTTCCTGCAGCGTGATCTGACCCCGGCGGCTCCACCATCAAGCCGGAGTTTGAAATGTATACGCCTCCGATGTTCAAGCCCGATCGCGCCGCAAGCCTCGCGTTTGCGGAAGCACGCGGATTCGGCACGGTCTGCGTGTGGGACGGCAACAAGCCGATCGCCTCGTCGCTGCCGTTTTACCTGGACTATGCCGATGACGGCACGCCGCTGGCGGCGTTTCATGTCGCTCGCCACAATGCGCTGGCGGGCCTTGCGGACGGGACGTCGTCCTGGCTGATGGCCGTCAACGGCGCCGACGCCTACGTTTCCCCGGACTGGTACGCGTCACCGGATCAGGTGCCGACCTGGCTGTATCAGGCCGTGTACCTCACCGGCACCGTGCGAAGGCTGTCCGACGATGAACTCGGCCGGCATCTCGACGTTCTGAGCGCGAAGTTCGAAAACTGGCTGGCGCCGAAACCGCCCTGGCTGTCGTCGAAGATGACGGCAGGCCGGCTGGACGCGATGAAGAAGGCGATCGTGGGTCTGGTCATGACGGTCGAAGCTGTCGAGGGCAGCTTCAAGCTCAACCAGCACAAATCCGATGTCGACCACGTGGCGATTGCCACGGCGCTGACGCAGCAGCGCGATGCAGCCGCCCAGGCCATCGGAGACCGGATGGTCGCGCTGCGGCCGCAGTTGGACTACATATCACCGTTGAATGTCAGTATACCCGCGGATGGAAGGAACGCGCTATGAGCCTCTCCGACACCCAGCCGAAAGGCCAGTCCCCGTCCACCGGCGCCTCGAAGCGGCCCGCCGTATTCGTCGACGGCGCGTCCGGAACCACGGGTCTCGGCATTCGCGAGCGACTCAGCCTGCAGAACGACGTCACCGTGAAGAGCATCGCTGAGGAAAAGCGCAAGGATGCGGCTGCGAAGCGCGCGCTGATGGAGGAGGTGGATCTCGTCATCCTCTGTCTGCCCGACGATGCCGCGAAAGAGACCGTCGTGCTGATCGACAGCATGGGGACCAAAGCTCCCAGGATCCTGGATGCATCGACGGCCTTTCGCGTCGCGAGCGACTGGACCTACGGCTTTCCGGAACTCACACCGGATCAGGCGGACAAAATACGGGCAGCGCGGAAAGTCTCCAACCCGGGCTGCTATCCGACAGGCGCGGTGGCGTTGCTGCGGCCGCTCGTCGATGGGGGTCTCCTGCCGGCGGATTACCCTGTCACCATCAACGCGGTCAGCGGCTATTCGGGCGGCGGCAAGTCGATGATCACGAGTTTCGAGGACGGCACGGCGCCGGCCTTTGAACTTTATGGTCTCGGCTTCGAGCACAAGCACGTGCCGGAGACGCAGCTTTACTCAAAGCTCACGCGCCGGCCTATCTTTGTGCCATCGGTCGGCGATTACCGGCAGGGGATGTTGGTGTCCGTGCCTTTGCATCTCGACACGCTTCCCGGCAAGCCCGACGGTGCCGACCTCCACGCTGCGCTGTCGAAGCGTTATGCCGGAAGTAAATACGTTTCAGTCATGCCGCTCGATAATGCTGCGGCAAAGAGTGGCCGGATCGAGCCGGAGGCGCTCAACGAGACCAATATGCTCGAACTTTACGTCTTTGCGAGCGAGACACACCGACAGGCGCTCCTCGTCGCGCGTCTCGACAACCTGGGTAAAGGAGCCTCGGGCGCTGCGGTACAGAATATGCGGCTGATGCTGGGCTTTGCCGATACATAAAAGCTGAAGCCCAAAGCCAGATCGCGCTGTTTCCGCAAGTGCGAGGAGTCGTCATGGACGAAGACACCCTTCATTTCTACCGGAGCAACGCGCAGTCCTATGCTGCGCGCGAGATCGCGAAGCATGCGCGGCTGACCCGCTTTCTCGCGGTGCTGGCTCCCGGGGCAAGCATCCTTGAACTCGGATGCGGCGCCGGCGCCGATTCCGCGCAAATGCTGGCCGCGGGATTCGACGTTCGCCCCACCGACGGTTCGCCGGAATTGGCCGCAGAGGCGTCGCGCCGTCTCGGCCGCCCGGTCGAGACGCTGCTGTTCCATGACCTGGACAAGGTCGA
>JAYSPJ010000262.1:0-10030 GCA_043722155.1 Bradyrhizobium sp. | reverse complement strand
CCAGTTCGTCGCATTTCAGCCGTGTCTTCCGCAAGTATTTTGGATTTGTTCCGTCTTCCATCCACAAAGGGCAGCACCACAGCCCGTCTCCGGATGCTTTCTAGGCGCCGAACGCCTGATTGGCGCCGATAGCGAGGCCACCAATTTGAACTCGGTGTGTTGATCAAGATCTCGCTGGCAGGGCCGTTCGTCCGCCGGCGGGGACTTGTTCTGGCCCGGCTGCACCAGCGGGCCATTGCGGCACGAACCGCCATCGAGGTAGTTGCCCCGGGCGCAGGCGCCAGACCAGCGCGCAACAGAAATGCGGCGCGGACCACCCGAAACCTGCGGAGGATCTTTGTCTACCCGACGGCTCCAACGCCGACGGCCGGCTCGGGAATGGACGTCGACAAGGTACCGGCAAGCATCAACGCGGTCGGCGCGAGGCAAATCGAGCGGACCGGCTCGCTGAACATCGCGGACGCCCTGCAGCAACAGGTGCCGGGCATCGTCGTCAGCGAAGTTAGCGGCAATCCATTTCAGCCGGACATACAATTTCGCGGTTTTGTCGCTTCTCCGGTCTCCGGTACTCCCCAGGGACTTGCGGTTTACCAGAATGGGGTGCGTGTCAACGAAGCGTTCGGCGACACTGTCAACTGGGATCTGATTCCGACCGCCGCGATCCGGTCGGTCACCGTCGTGACCAACAATCCCGCTTTCGGACTCAATGCGTTGGGCGGGGCGGTTAACGTGCAGATGAAGGATGGCTTCAACTATCGCGGTGCAGAGATCAACACGATGGGCGGCTCGTTCGGCCGCATTCAGAGCTCGGCGCAATGGGGAAAACAGGTCGACAATTTTTCCGTCTATGGCGCCCTCGAAGGATTGCATGACGGTGGATTTCGAAATTTTTCGGCATCGGACATCCGCCGCTTCTATGGCGATGTCGGTTACCGGAACGATAGCAGCGAATTTCACGTCAATATGGGGGTCGCCAACAACAAATTCGGCGCGGCTGCGACGGCGCCGGTCGAACTGCTCCAGAAATATTGGGGCGCGACCTACACCACGCCGCAGACGACAGCCAACCGCGTTGGCTATCTCAATCTGACCGGAAAGGTCGAGGCCACGCCGACCTGGACGATCGAGGGCTCGGCGCATGTGCGGGTGTTCCAGCACAAGACGGTAGATGGCAATCCAACCGCCACCGCGCCATGTGCTGCTGACCCCGCGCTGCTTTGCTTCAACGACGACGTCACGCCGGCCAACGGCCTCAACGGCGTCCAGCTCGCAAATCCCTTCGATCCCAATGCCGTGCTGGGACAGATCGACCGGACCACAACCCGTTCGGCGACGACGGGGGGGACCCTGCAGGCGACGAACACTGACCAGTTGTTCGGACGCAGTAATCAACTCATGGTCGGCGCCAGCTTCGACGCCAGCGTCACCCGCTTTTCCGCCAGCGCGGAATTGGGCACGATCGGTTCAAACTACGTCGTCAGCGGCAGCGGCGCATTTCTCGGACCATCCGGCGATCCCATCGCGATCGGCCCGGTCTCGCTTCGAGCCACCAACCGCTACACCGGCCTCTACGCACTCGACACGTTCGACGTGACGGATGCGTTTTCGATCACGGGTGGCGGGCGATTCAACCATGCGCGCGTCCAGTTGGAGGATCAGATCGGCACCGCGCTCAACGGCAATCATACGTTCAGCCGCTTCAATCCGATGATCGGCGGCACCTACAAGCTCACGTCCGGTTTGACCGCCTATGCCGGGTATTCCGAGGCCAATCGCGCGCCGACCCCGCTGGAGCTCGCATGCGCCGACCCTGCACGCCCCTGTCTCATCGCCGCGTTCCTCGTCTCCGACCCGCCGCTGAAACAGGTCGTCTCCCGCACCGTGGAGGCCGGTCTGCGCGGCAGCAAAGAGCTGAACATCGGCACGCTGGGTTGGAAGCTCGGCGTATTCCGCTCGAACAACACGGATGACATCCTGGCGATTCCCAGCCCGCAGTTGCAGGGATTCGGTTATTTCCAGAATGTGGGTTCGACGCGCCGCCAGGGCATTGAGGCGCAGGTCAATCTCACATCGAAGACGTTGCAGCTATATGCCAGCTATGCCCTTGTGGACGCGCGCTTCCTCGACCCTCTGCAAGTCGGTTCCCACAGTCCGTTCGCCGATGTCAACGGCAACGTCCAGATCCTGCCGGGCAATCGAATTCCGGCGATCCCTCGTAACAGGGTCAAGGCCGGTATCGATTATTGGGTCACCGACGCCTTCAAGGTCGGAGGGGACGCATTGTTTGTCGGCAGCCAGTATTTTGTCGGCGACGAATCCAATCAGGCGGAGAGGCTTGCCTCGTATACGGTTTTCAACCTGCACGGATCGTATCAGGTCAACAAGACATTCCAGATCTATGGGCGCGTGGAGAACATCTTCGATCATCGCTACGCGACCCACGGTACCTTCTTCGAGAGGAATGATGTTCCCAATTTCGCCAATGGCGGGGCGCCGTTCACGGATGCGCGTTCGGTCAGCCCGGCGCGGCCGCGCGCCTTTTACGCGGGCTTGAAGGCGACATTCTAGGATTGGCGGTCTGACTGGATGTCGGCCGAAGGCGGCCTGTCATGGCCGGCTCCAATAGGCATAACCGAACCATCCCAGCGTCAGCGCGCCAACCATCCAGACCAGAAGGATTGCGGCCATTCCGGCTCGGCTGGTTGGAGGCTGCCCGACCTCGATTGCCTTGGCACGATACTCAGCCATGATCCCGTCGGGAATGAGCGTCACCACGAGCCAGATACCCAAGGGAAGGATGATCAACTCGTCGAGATAGCCGACGACCGGAATGAAATCCGGGATCAGGTCGATCGGCGAAAGCGCATATCCGGCAACGGCAATGGCGAGAGCCTTCGCGTACCACGGCACGCGCGGATCGCGGGAAGCCAGATAGATCGCGTGACCGTCCCGCTTGAGGTGGCGCGCCCAGGTTTTGATACGAGAGAGCATGGGAACTTCTTACAGTACCAGCTTCCAGGTACCATATTCGGACGGCCGCGTGACCAGCAAAGAGATGCTCCCGAGCGGAACTCAGGAGCATCCTGAAGTTTGGCGGTTGTGTCCGGGGAAGTGGACGGCCGCGAATCCAAGCAAAGCAGATTCCAGAGCGTCGTCGTTGCGATGGATCAAACGCATGGCGGCGGGATCGCGCGCTTGCGCCCTTCATGCGGCCAAAGCCGCAACTCACCAGAATTGCCACCAGCTTTTCGGAGTCGCACTGTTTGCCACGAGGTATTCGATGATTTCAGCTTCGACCGCATCCCGCTCTTGTGCTGAAAATGGTGGGCCTGCCCGGCCGAATGGAATTGATCTGGCTCAAGACGGGGGAACAGACTTAGCAGCCCAATACTAAATGGATCGGGATCCCGGAGACCAGTTTCCCTACGCGGCATTGTTCTGGCCGGCGCTTGCCGCTGCGTCAGTCGGCGAGGCTGCGTCGTCCATGGCGGCGCACTTTCTCGAACGTCTGGGTGGTGCCGACAGCGACCGCACCGAACCGCCGGAGGGGGTGACGCCGAGCCAGATCGCGCTCGACCTGCATACCGTCCGGCTGCGGGACTTTGCCCTGGTCAAGCACGGTGTTCCCACCGTCCTGTGCACGCCGCTTGCGTTGCATGGAGCCGCTGTTGCCGATCTCGCCGCCGGGCACAGTCTCGTTACCGCCCTCCGGAATGCCGGTATTGAGCGGCTGTATATGGCTGATTGGCGGTCGGCCACTCCTGACATGCGATTTCTCGGAATCGACGACTATCTTGCCGCGCTCAATGTCATTGTCGATCATCTCGGCGGGTTGGTGGACCTCGTCGGGCTTTGCCAGGGCGACTGGTTGTCGCTGATCTATGCGGCCCGGTTTCCGGCCAAGGTACGCAAGCTGGTGATGGTCGGCACGCCGATTGATATCGCGGCACGGCAATCGAAACTGTCGGCCATGGCGGAAGCGACTCCACTGGCGGTCTTCAAGAATCTCGTGAGTCTCGGTGAGGGCCGCGTCATCGGTCGCAACCTTGCGAAGGTCTGGAGGAGCGGCATAATTGAAGCGAGCGATATCACGGAATCGCTTCAGACACCGCAGCCGACGGGTTCGCCGGAATTCGCGCAGCTCGAGGCGATATTCCGGAACTGGAATGCCTGGGCGATCGATATGCCCGGAACCTATTACCTTGAAGTCATCGAGAAACTCTACAAACGCAACGAGCTAGCCACGGGAGGCTTCGTCGCGCTGGGGCAAAGGATCGATCTCTCGCGCCTGCGGCTGCCGATGTACCTTCTTGCGGGGAACGCCGACGACGTGGTGACGGCGGAACAGCTGTTCGCGGTGACCCGGCTGGTGGGAACGCAGCCGGAATGCCTCCGCAAGGACGTCGCTCCTTCCAATCACTTGGGTCTGTTCATGGGCAAACGGACGCTGGAAGAATACTGGCCCGAGATAGCGCATTGGCTGAACGAACCTCTGCCGGCCGTGGCCCCGAGCAGGTTGATTTGACTTGTATCAAAGACCGAGCAGATGAGGGTGGCAGGCTGAACTAGTTCGCGAATTCAGGAGGCGGATCATGAATGAGTTGAAGTTGCGTGATGATGTCCTCGAATATGACCGCTGCTAATGGAGAAGACATATGCAGACTCCGGTTGAGGTGAAATTTCAGGACGTGGTTGCCGATCCTGGGGTCCAGGAGATGATCACGGATCATGTAAAGAAGCTCGAACAGCGCTATGGCCGCATTACGGCCTGCCGGATCGTGGTCAAGGGACCCGGCGACCGCCATCAAACGGGCGGCCTGTACGACATCAATATTCACCTGGCGTTGCCGGATGGCCGTGAGGTGAAGGTAGGGCGGACACCGAAGCTCGACGAGCGGCATTCCGACTTGCCGTTTGCCGTCAATGATGCCTTCAAGCGGGCGCGCAGGCAGCTCCAGGACAACACGCGCCGCATGGAAGGACAGATCAAGCACCACGAAAGTCAACCAATCGGAACCGTCGTGCGACTGGATCCCTCCGGCGATTTTGGGTTTGTTCGATCAAGTGATGGAGCTGAGATTTACTTCCATCGAAACAGCATCGTCGACGGCAAATTCTCCGAACTGGCTATCGGCTCCCGGGTGTCATTTGCCGACGAACTCGGCGAGAAAGGCCCGCGGGCGACCACGGTCAGACTTCTGGGAAAACATGCGATGCGGCCATGACCGCCCCCCGATCATGGATCGGCCGGCGGCCCTCAGGCCCACCCGCCGCCTGAGAATGTCACCATGTTGTCATTCACGACGCGAACGCCGGGCGTGGTTTCCGCCGCGACCTTGATGGCTTTGCGCTCGGCTTTGGATTCCGCAAGTCCCCAGAGATCGACCACGCCGTCGGAAACGGTGACGTTCAACAGCGCCGTGTGAGCCCAGGGCTCTGCCCGCAGGCCGGAGAGGATGCGCTCGCGGATGGCTTTGTCGGATGGTGTCACCTCGAGCACCTGACGCGCGCTGGCGACTGCCTGAAGCAGATTGGCGCGGCTGACGATTCCGACGAGCTGGCCGTTCTCCAGGATCGGCAGCCGCTTGATCGCATTCTTCTCCAGCACGGTGGCGATCTCGTGGATGGGCGTCTCGGGAGCGGCCGTGATGACAGTGCGGGTCATGACATCCGATACCTTGCGGCCGTGCGATTTGACGTATTCGGCGGCGAGCGTGTCGGCCTCGGTAAAGGCGCGAAGCCACCAGGAGCGACGTCGCTCGGTACCGGCCTCGACGCGGTGCAGCAGGTCGCCTTCGCTGACAATGCCGACAAGCTTGCCGTTGTCGTCCACGACCGGGGCCGCGCTGATTTGCCGTTCGAGAAACTGCTTGGCGACCTCCTGGACGGTAGCCGAGGGTTTGACGGTAACAACCGGCGTAACCATGACGTTGCGGGCTTGCATGGCAAATCTCTCCATCATTGAGATTCAAGCTAAGCGCGCAGTCCCGCAGCTGTCGTTGATTCAGGTCAAGCCGCGGTTGCCGGCGCGGCCTTCGGCTCGAGCGCCGCGGCGACCGCGTCGTCGACCCGCTCGAGCCAGATGAACTCCAGCCGGTTGCGGGCACTCAATGGAATTTCGTCGAAATCGCGCCGGTTGCGCGCCGGCAGCATCACGCGGGTCAGCCCCGCGGCTGCGGCGGCCACAACCTTTTCCTTGATGCCGCCGACCGGAAGTACCAGGCCCCGCAGCGAAATCTCGCCGGTCATGGCGGTGTTGCTTCGAACCGTGCGATCGGTGAGCAATGAGGTGAGGGCGGTGAACATGGCGACGCCCGCGCTCGGTCCATCCTTGGGCGTGGCGCCCGCGGGGACATGGACGTGGATGTCGCTCTTTTCGAACAGCGCGGGGTCGATGCCGAGCTGCGCGGCACGGCTCTTCACCAGCGTCAGCGCGGCCTGCACGCTTTCACGCATCACTTCGCCGAGCTGGCCGGTCAGGATCAACGCGCCTTTGCCTGGTGTGCGCGTGGCTTCGATAAAGAGAATGTCGCCGCCGACCGGGGTCCAGGCGAGCCCGGTGGCAACACCGGGCTCGCTGGTGCGCATGGCGATTTCGCTTTCGAACCGGGGCTGGCCAAGTACAGTGGCGATGTCCCTTGTGGTGAGGGCAACCCGGCTGGCGCTGCCTTCCGCGACCTGGACGGCGACGTTGCGGAAGGCCTTGCCGATCTCCCGCTCCAGACTGCGGACGCCTGCCTCCCGCGTATATGCCTTGATGATCAGCCGGAGCGCGTCGGCGTCGATCTCGACCTGTTCCGACTTCAGGCCGTTGGCCTCCAGCTGGCGGCGGACCAGATAGCGTTGCGCGATCTCGAGCTTTTCCTCCTCCGTGTAGCCGGCGAGACTGATGATCTCCATCCGGTCCAGCAGCGGACCCGGAATGCTGTCGAGCATGTTGGCGGTTGCCACGAACACCACGCGCGAGAGATCGAACGGCACCCCAAGATAATTGTCGCGGAACGTGGCATTCTGCTCGGGATCGAGTACCTCCAGCATCGCGGCCGAGGGATCGCCCTGAATTCCGCGGCCCATCTTGTCGATCTCGTCGAGCATCATGACGCAATTGCGCGATCCTGCCTTCTTGATCGCCTGAATGATATTGCCGGGCATCGCGCCGATATAGGTGCGCCGGTGGCCGCGGATTTCCGCTTCGTCGTGAACGCCGCCGAGACTGACGCGCACGAACGGCCGCTCCATGGCGCGGGCGATGGATTGTCCCAGCGAAGTCTTGCCGACGCCGGGCGGGCCGACGAAACACAGGATCGGCGCCTTGCCCTGCGGCGCCAGCTTTCTGACCGCGAGATATTCGATGATCCGGCTCTTGATCTTCTCCAGGCCGTAATGATCCTCGTCGAGGATGCGCCGTGCCTCGGCGATATCGATCGGCTTCTCTTCCGGCAGGCTCCACGGCAGCTCGATCAGCCAGTCGAGATAGCTGCGGACGATGCCGGCCTCAGCGGCCGCCTCCGGCATCCGCTCGTAGCGCCGGACTTCCTTTCGGGCCTGGCTTGCCGCCTCGGGCGGCATATTGGCCTTGGCGATGGCCTCGTTCAGCTCCGCCACCTCCTGCGTCTTGCCGTCGCCTTCGCCGAGCTGGCGCTGGATAGTTGCCATCTGCTCGCGAAGGATTGCCTCGCGCTGGCGCTCGTCGAACGTCGCCCTTGTCTGCTTGCCGATTTCATTGCTGAGCCGAAGCACTTCGATGCGCTCGGCCAGATGCCGCGAAACCTTGTCCATGCGCAGCGCAAGGTCGACGGTCTCGAGGATCTCCTGCTTTTCCTGCGGCTTGATATCCATATAGGACGTCGCAAGGTCAGCCAATGTCGAGGGCGAGGTCGTGCCCTGCAACATGGCGATCAACTCCTGCGGCGCTTGCGGCAGCAGTTCCGCGGCTTCGATGGCCTGCCGCTGCAGGTTCAGAAACCGCGCCTCGATTTCCTGCGAGCTCGTCGTTGGCTCCGGGATATGCAGCACGCGGGCGGCGAGGAACGGCGTGCTCGGCAGGAAGTCGAGCACCCGGATTCGCTGAACGCCTTGGCAGACGATATGATGGGCTTCATCGGGGCCGGTGATGTAACGCACGATATTGGCGAGCGTGCCGACACGGTAGAGATCGTCGGGGCCCGGCTCGCTTATTTCAGGATCGCGCTGCAGCAGCAGGCCGATCTGCCGCTGTTCGCGCACCGCCTGCTGGGCGGCGGCGACCGATTGCGGCCGGCCGATCGTGATCGGGAACACCACGCCCGGAAACAGCACGATATTGCGTACCGGCACGATGATGAGCGCGTCTGAAGGAATCGAAACCGGTTGTCCAGAGGACGAAACCGGGGGCGGGCTCGACGTGGTGGTGTCATTGACCGACGACATGGGCATTCCTCAACTGGACTTGGCGAGGCGCAGGCCAACGCAGCCGTTGACGGCAAAACGGGTGATGGTGTAGCGGCCGAGAGGCAATTTGATGCGTCGTTCGAAACGTCCCTGCGGCAGCTCGAGGCGGAGAATTCGCGCGTTGCGGAGTTCCGGGGGCAGCACCCGATGTCCGTTGACGATGAGGATTCCCTGGTCGATCACCGCTTCGACCTCGTTGGGATCGACGCCGGGCAGGGCGATGAAGATCAGCACTTCGCTTTCGGTCTCCAGCACGTCGATCGGTGGCTCCCAGCTCGGCTCGTGCGAGCCGGTCACGGGCTGCAGGTTCAGGAATTGCTGGTGCAGACGCTCGGCGCGGGCAAGCGTCTCGATGGCATCGGACAGCATCCAGTTGATGGGGTCCTTGGGGGGCATCTCGTTTCTCTCGTCCACATCTAGTTGCTAAATAGGAACCCGCTCAGCCTTGGCCAAACATCCGGGGGATCAAAAAAGTAGGACGTCACGTGGCGTTCGTTGAACGGTGCATATTCACATCAAATACCCCGTCCGGACGGCGAACTCGCACAAATATCCATATCGGCCACGTGCGGCATTGATCGATCGCAACTGGCCGTCATTGGCGGCAGAAGGGCCGGGACGATATTGACCCAAATCAAGCGGTCATTCCGTTCGCGGCCTATCAAAGATGACAGCCCAAAGCCAAATTCTTCGCGGGTGAGGGGATGTCGCCATGCGGCGGTCCGGCGGGCGCTAGCCCGGGTCGAGCGCTGGCGTCGGTCCCTCGCTCTTGTCCGAAAATTGAGGCGTGTGATGGGAAATCAGATAAATCAGGTATGGTCGCCCGCTGCCGTCGGGCCGGTCGCAAGTCACCGACTGCTTCGGCTATTCGCCTTGAACGGAACCGATGAACTCGGGCGCGGGATCAGCCAGCATCTCGGCCATTCTCTCAGCGCGCATGAGGAGCGGGAATTCGAAGACGGTGAGCACAAGGCAAGACCGCTCGATGCCGTCAGCGGTGCCGACGTCTACGTGATCCATAGCCTTCATGGCGGGCCGGATCAAAGCGCCAATGACAAGCTCTGCCGGCTGTTGTTTTTCATCGGAGCGCTGAAAGATGCCGGCGCACGGCGGGTAACCGCCGTTGCGCCCTATCTCTGCTATTCGCGAAAGGACCGCCGCACCAAGGCCAACGATCCCGTGACGACGCGTTACGTCGCGGCGCTTTTCGAGGCGATCGGCTGCGATGCCATTGTCACGATCGAAGTGCACAACGAAACTGCCTTCCAAAATGCGTTTCGCAGCCGCGCCGTGGCGCTGACGGTTGCACCGTTGATGATCGATCGGATCAAGGCAAGCGTCGGAAACGAACCGCTTTGCGTGATCTCGCCGGATCTGGGAGGCGGGAAGCGGGCGGACCTGCTGCGGGAAGCGCTGGAAGCTATGATTGGCCGTCCGATCGGCAAGGCGTTCGCCGAAAAGCACCGCAGTGGCGGGGTGGTTTCGGGCGACCTGTTCGTCGGCGACGTCGCCGGTGCTACCTGCATCATCGTAGACGACCTCATCAGCACGGGTGGCACGCTGGTGCGGGCGGCGCGGGCCGCGCGCGCCCGTGGCGCCC
>JAYSPJ010000261.1:0-5679 GCA_043722155.1 Bradyrhizobium sp. | reverse complement strand
TCGCGATACCAACGCATCACCTCCGCGGCATCCGACAGATCGAAAATGATCGGCCCGCCGTGGAGCATTTTTGCTGGATGGGTACGAAACGAGAAGCTCATGCCGGGGGTCGAACACATTATTTCGTTTCACGCAGTAATGTCCGGCTCCTGCTGGGCCGCGCTCGGCGATGGGTCGGCGCCCTCGCAGCAACTGAATGCCGGCGACGTCGTCGTGTTTCCGAGCGGCGCGCCCAATGTCATGGGTTCATCGCCTGGCCTGCGCGGCGAGCCCAATCCCCTAGCCATGTACTACCGACCGATCGACCGGCACTTGCCGTTCGCCCTGATCCAGGGTGGTGGCGGCGACGAGGGAACCCGCTTCATCTGTGGATACCTCGGCTGCGACGCACGCCCGTTCAATCCACTCCTTGCAGTACTGCCCGAGATGTTATGCGCCCGCAAACCGGCAGATGGCAGCAATTGGGTGACGGACCTGTTCCGTATGGCGCTTGCCGAGGGCGGCAGTGGCCGCGCTGGTGGCGAAACGATTCTGGCCAAGCTTAGCGAACTGATGTTTGTTGAGATCATCCGCCGCCATATAGAAACTCTCCCGGAAGGTTCGATCGGATGGCTTGCGGGCCTGCGAGATCAGCACGTCGGCGCTGCGCTAACGCTCATTCACGCGCGCCCCGCTGAAGACTGGTCACTGGATCGGCTGGCACGTGAAGTCGGTTTATCCCGCTCCATCTTTGCCGACCGCTTTAGCCATTATGTGAAGGTTTCACCGATGCAATATCTTGCGCGCTGGCGCCTGCAGCTGGCCGGGCGTCTGCTTGAACAATCTGGCGTCAGCATCGCTCAGGCTGGCGCAGAAGTCGGTTACGAGTCTGAGGCCGCCTTCAATCGCGCCTTTAAGAAATTCGTCGGCGTACCGCCAGGGGCATGGCGGAAAGATCGCCTGGCGTCGACCGGCACCAGACCGTCAGCATAGTAAAGAAGCGGCAGAGACCGCCTGGAGGCCTGCAAATGAATGTACTGACGCTTGAATGCAGCTCCCTTTTTAGCCACGCTTGCCGATGTTGCCTTGCCGGGCCTGGCGAGCGCGCAATCAGGGAGCGCCGGCGGCAGTGTGGGCATGACGAAAAGTCGTTATCCGGTTCGCGCGAGACGCCTCGGGCCGTTGAAGCTCCAAAGCCAGCACGACGCAGCACAAGCCCGAGGCCGAGTTACCACGCCGTACGCCGCAAAGGAGCGGTGGCGGAAATTTAGACGGAGCATGGGTTCTTACCAGCGTCGGCTCGCTCTGTGGCACCTCCGACACGGTGGTCATTACGGGCAATAGGTTGGTGGGCCAATACGGCACCGCTCAAGTCAGTCCGAATGGCTCCACATCTGGAATCGGAGCCGCCGGGAGCCTGACCTAGAGCATGGCGTTTCTCGGGCCGCTGTCATTGGTAGAGAAAACCACTGGCAAAGTGGTGTCCTGAGAAACGGCTGACGGTGAACGTACAAAGTGCAAGGAATTCGCTTGTCTCAGTGGCGAACTCGTAGATCTTGGGCCGCTAAGTCGCGGAAGTCACAAAAGAATACCTGAAGCGACGCTTTCTCTTGTTATATCATGGACTTGCTGGCGGTGGGAGGTGGATTCGAACCCTTGATAAGGAAGCGAATTCCGGCCCGATCGAGCAATTATCTTGCTCCGAATTGACTGGCTTTCAGGCTTGATTGGAGCGTTGCTGTTGCGACCGGGCGGGCCAAAGCGCGCTTCGGGGTCCTTGCCCTGCCGGCAGTTGCCTGGGTGGGGCTGAGGTGGTGCGGCCGACAGGGTCGCGCAAACTTCGGAGGATCCCATGACTAAGCCCAAATCCAGGCCTAAGGCTGCTACCCGCCCAGCCGCGCGGAAAACTGGCAAAATCAGGACTCCCGCCCGATCTGCCGCGGGATCTTCTAACAGTGCGGCGCGGCCTGATAGCAAGCACGCACGCATCATCGCCATGCTGCGCGCACCCGCCGGCGCCACGATTGCCGCCATGATGACTGCGACAGAATGGCAGCCGCATTCCGTGCGTGGCTTTCTCGCGGGCGTCGTACGCAAAAAACTCGGCCTCAATCTGGTTGCCGAACAGACCGACAAGGGCCGCGTCTACCGCATCAGGGATGGAAAGGCTTCGTCGGTCGCGGCAGAGCGAGCGAAGAAGGCGGCGTGACTCGATGCGGGAGAATCGTCGCAACCGTCATACCTCGACCAAAGCTTCCATTGAAGATGAGATCGCGCATCTGCGCGGTCTCGATCTCAAAGGGCTCCGTTCACGGTGGCTAATCGAATTTCAGAGACCACCGACCGAACATCTGCCGCGGCATTTGCTTTTCGCTATTATGGCTTATCGGATTCAGGCCGCACGCCTGGGCGATTTGGATCACGCAACCATGCAAGTGCTGGATCACACCAATCCGAAGGAGAGCGGAGCCGCTATGTCTGCGCGCCTTGTCAGTTTCGATCAGAATCGGACTGAACTGACACCGGGTACGGTACTAGTCCGGGAATGGGACCGTCGATCACAACGAGTGATGGTGATGGCTGACGGCTTTGCCTGGAATGGCAAGACTTATGACAGTCTCTCCAAGGTGGCCTTCGCGATCACCGGCACGAAATGGAACGGGCCGCGGTTCTTTGGCCTTAGAAGCAAAGAGGGTCAACTGGCCTTGGGAGATCGGTCGTGAAGCCTTCTTCGGTCAAACCTGTCCGCTGCGCCATCTACACCCGCGTCTCCACGGAACATGGACTCGATCAGGAGTTTAATTCGCTGGACGCGCAATACGAGGCGGCGTCAGCCTACATCAAGAGCCAGGCCCATGCGGGCTGGACGTTGATCCGATCGCGCTATGACGACGGCGGCTATTCCGGTGGTTCGACCGATCGCCCCGACCTGCAAAGGCTGCTGGACGATATTCGTTCCCGGAAGATCGACGTGATCGTCGTCTACAAAGTGGATCGCTTGACGAGGTCGCTGGCGGACTTCGCGAAGCTGGTCGAACTGTTTGATGCGAACGGGGTATCGTTCGTCTCGGTCACTCAGCAATTCAACACTACGACTTCCATGGGCCGGTTGACGCTCAACGTGCTTCTGTCCTTTGCCCAGTTCGAGCGGGAGGTCACGTCCGAACGGATTCGCGACAAGATTGCCGCCTCCAAGCGAAAGGGGCTCTGGGTGGGTGGTCCCCTCCCCCTCGGTTACCTGATGAAAGACGGTAAGATTGCAGTCGTCGAGGACGAGGCCGAACGGGTCCGACTGATCTTCCGGCGTTACCTTGAACTCGGAGGCGTCAATGCGCTGGTGCGGGACCTTCGCGAGCGGAACATTCGCTCTAAAGCCCGACTGCTGGCGACGGGTGCAACCCGCGGCGGCGTCCTTTTCGGCCGAGGCTCCCTATTTTATCTATTGCGCAACCGCTTCTATATCGGCGAGGTCAAATACAAAGACGAGATCCTGCCCGGCGAACAGCCCGCGATCATGGACCGTGCATTATTTGATGCAGTTCAACAGAAGCTTACGGATCAATGGAGCGCTCGATCCACGATCAGGAACGCAAGCGAACATCTATTGACTGGGCTTCTGTTTGACGACGCGAACCACCGAATGGTGCCGACCCACGCGACCAAGGCCTGCATACGCTATCGCTATTACGCGTCGTTGCCACTCCTCCATGGCGAGTCCAAGTCCGCATCGGTGGGATCGGTCTCACGCATTTCAGCTGCTGGCATGGAAGAAACCATCATCAAAGCCCTCAATGAGCACCTCATCGCTCAAAAAGAAAAGCCCGCCTCTGGCTCCGCGCAGGTTGGAGATCGTAAGTTCGTCCTGGAACACGTCGCGCGCATAGACGTGAACGAGGATTGCCTGACCATTCGCCTCAGGTCGGAAGACGGAGAGGAAATGCTCGACCCCGCAACCGGAACGTCGCTGTCAATTCCATGGCAGAAGCCGTCTTCCAAGAAGTCTCGGCATATCCTCGTCCCGCACGGTGTAGCTCCAAATGAAGTTCGTCCGACCCGGATAGAGCGACGGGCACGACTGGTCAACGCGATCGCACGAGGCCGTCGTTGGCTTGACGAGATCGTGTCGGGCTCTGTAACCGACGTTCAGCAGATCGCCGCTCGTCAAAAATGCAGCATCCGCCAGGTCAATATGACGATCTCGCTTGCGTTCCTCGCGCCAGATCTGGTCAGGGCAGCGGTCGAAGGTCGCTTGCCACGCGGTCTTGGCGTCGAGCGACTTCGCGATTCGCCCGCGGAGTGGAGCCGACAGTTTGAAGTTCTCGGACTAAAGCCAGGATAAGTTTGCAGCCTGGCGCTTTCGCGTCCCAACGACTCCAATATTCCCGCACACCGATCGCAATCGCCCGGGGAAATCCCGCCGCGGGGAACGGAAATTTTGGACGTGGAGACTGGAGCCCGCAAAAGGCCCATGAGAACGTTCGTTTCTCCGGAGACCGAAAAGACCAAACAATGCCGTCCAAATTCCCCGCAGAAACGGCCTCTTTCCGAGCAAGGACAGTTTCGCCGGTTTAGGTCGGCTGAGTGGTGGGCGCGACAGGGATCGAACCTGTGACCCCCTCGATGTCAACGAGGTGCTCTCCCGCTGAGCTACGCGCCCCTCCTAGAGGGTGGTCTTTACGGGTGGGGTCCGTATATCGGCTCCAATGCGGGCAGGCAAGCAGGCTGGACCCGGATTGGGCTGCCGAATCAGGCCGCCAGCATCTTGTTCACTTCGCTGACCAATTCGCGAAGGTGGACCGGCTTCGACAACACCTTGGCATTTTTCGGCGCTTCCGAATCGGAATTGAGCGCCACAGCGGCAAAGCCGGTGATGAACATGATCTTGATGTCGGGATCGAGTTCCGAGGCGCGCCGCGCCAGCTCGATGCCGTCCATTTCGGGCATCACGATATCGGTGAGCAACATCTCGAACGGCTCCTCGCGCAGCCGCTGATAGGCGGACATGCCATTGTCGTGGGACGAGACCTGAAAACCGGCGTTTTCCAGCGCCTTGACCAGGAAGCGGCGCATATCGTTGTCGTCTTCGGCGAGGAGGATTTTGTGCATGGTGATTGGTCGTCGAATCCCGGTGGGAGGATCAATCCGCTCACTAAGCCCGACAGAGGGTAAATTTGGGTTTAAAGGGGCGGCGCGCCGTCGGGCGGCAGACGGCGCTATTTCTGTACCGGAATGCCTCTCAAAGCAATGAAGCCGGGCCTTTTCGGCGCCTGAGATACGTTCCAGGGCGTTTCAAACTCTTTTCGCTTGGCAGAATGGTCGTGATTACCGACAATGTCTTTTCATAAGAACACCGTTTTTCTGGCAGAATCGACGCGTCCAGAGCAGCGGATGGCAGGGACGGCGCCCGACGATGCCCCAGTTTGATGGCGAACTGTCGCCTCCGTTCGAGATCGTGGAGCCGGCCGAGTGGCGGGCGCCGATCATCTTCAATTCCCCGCACTCCGGCTCGGTCTATCCGCACGAATTCCTCAACGCGTCGCGGATCGACCTTGCCGCGCTGCGCCGCTCCGAAGATTCCTTCATGGACGAGCTGATCGCGGATCTGAGCCAACGCGGCTTTCCGACGGTCCGGGTCAACTTTCCCCGCTCCTATGTCGACGTCAACCGCGAGCCCTACGAACTCGATCCCAGGATGTTTGC
>JAYSPJ010000260.1:0-3201 GCA_043722155.1 Bradyrhizobium sp. | reverse complement strand
GGGAAATCCCGCCCGCAGTGAGCGCACACTGAAGCGAAGGAGACGCTGCAGGCTACGCAGAACCTGCTCGCGGCCTCATTATCGTAAGCGCATGCCCAGCATCGCATCGTGAATCCGCCGTCTACCGGATCACCTCGGCAGTGAATATATAAAGGCGTGCGATCTCCGTGGACCAGTACCATTTTGGCGCTTAAAAAGCTATTCAGGTGCCAAGGCGATAGCCTTGGTCAACTTTTGACCGTCAATGGTCGAAAGCACAACCTTTCCGGGCACGCCGTCTGTGTATCCAAGACTTTATCGTACCGAATGGGTAGGGTGCGGACTCATCAAGGCGCGCGGGAATTCACCGTACCTTGGTTAAAGTAGACTTCGCAGCGCCGAAGTGATCATCACCAGCCCACCGGCGATCACGGCGACATCGAGGATCGCGGTGTGAATATGCACCGGCATCCGTTCGACAAAGGCGCGCGCCAGAAACGCGCCGGGTATCGAGATCGCGCCGATCAGCAGGGCAAAGGCCAGCACCTGCGCGGTGATGACGCCGGCGAGGCCGAACACCGAAATCTTGATGATGCTGGTCGCGACCGAGATCACCGCGTCGGTGGCGATCACGGCCGCGCCCTCGAGGCCGGCCGCCATCAACAGCGACAGCAGGATCACGCCGGAGCCCGAGGTGCCGCCGACCACGGCGCCGTAGCCCACCGCGCCCGCGGCGAGCCCGGCGTCGCCGATCCTGAGATCGCGACGCCTGGCGAGGCGGCGCAGCGGCACGCTCGCGATCAGCATCGCGCCGATCACCAGCGCGGCACCCGCATTGGTCAGAAGCGTATAGCCGTAAGCGCCGAGTGCCGTGGTCAGCGCGGCAGCTCCGATCACGATCAGCGCGCGGCGGCGATCGACGTATCGGACATAGGCGGCGCAGCGGCTGAGATTGGTGAAGATCGAGGAGACCGCGATGATCGGCACGACAGGTTCGGCGCCGATCAGGGGCACCAGAACCAGCGGCATCAGCGCGCCGGTCCCGTAGCCCGCGAGGCCGCCGATCACCGAGGCCAGCAGCGCGACGCCGGCGACCAGCAGCAGCTGGCCCAGGGAGATATCGGCGAAGCCGGCAAGAATGCTCAAAGAAGGAGGCTCACAGCCTGTTGTCGCGGGTGAACCGCGCCACGGCCTGGTCGGCGATGGTTTTCACGGCGGCTTCATCCAGCGGAAAATCCGCGGCCAGCCAGCCGTCCTCGGCCAGCGCCAGCACCTGTCCCAGCAGCGGGCCCTGGGCAATGCCGCGCGCGATGAAATCCGCCGCCTTCAGCGGAAATTTCGGCGCGCTCCAGCGCTTCGGCAGGGTCGCAAGCTCGCGCCATGGCGCCGGATCGACGCCGCGTCCCGCCCGCGCCCAGGCCAGCATCAGCCGGTCGCGGTAGCGGTCCTCGCCGAGCCGGTAGAGCCGCCGCCGCGCGACCGCCTCGTCCATGCCGGCGAGCCGCCACCAGCGGTGGCCCATGGAATCCAGCGCCCTGGTTTCGGCATTGGTGAGGCGCAAACGCTGCGCCACGCGTCTGGCATCCTCGGTGACGGCGACCGCGAGGGCGCCGAGCCGGCGCACCGGGTCCGGCTCCAGTCCGACCAGGCGCTCCGCCGCGATCATCGCGGCGAACGGTCCGGTGTAGGCGACGCCGCCGAAAATCGGCAGCAGCAGCCCGCCATCCGCCATCGCCTGGACCGCGCCGGCCGCACCCTGCGCGACCATCAGCTTGAGCATTTCCATGCGCACGCGTTCGGCGGAGAGCGTAACGAGGCCGGCGCGCCCGCCGATGCAGGCGAGGGTGCCGGCGCGATCGGGCTCGCCCGCACCGTAGGCGGCATGAATGCGGAAGAACCTGAGAATGCGCAGATAATCCTCGGCGATGCGCGCTTTGGGATCGCCGATGAAGCGCACGCGTCTTGCGACTATATCGTCCCATCCGCCGACATGGTCGTGCACGACACCGGCGGCATCGACCGACAGGCCGTTGATGGTGAAATCGCGCCGCTCGGCGTCGCGGACCCAGTCGCGGCCGAATGCGACCACAGCCTTGCGCCCGAACGTCTGGGTATCCTCGCGCAAGGTGGTGATCTCGAACGGATGCGCATCGACCACCAGCGTCACGGTGCCGTGGTCGATGCCGGTCGGCACGCTCTTGATGCCGGCCGCCCTGGCGCGCCGGATCACCTCGGCGGGCAGTGCGGTGGTCGCGATATCGATATCGGCGACCGGAATCTTCAACAGCGCGTTGCGGACCGCGCCGCCGATCACGCGCGCCTCCTCGCCGTTGCCGTTGAGCAGTTCGAGCACACGGGCGGTTGGACCGGATCTGAGCCAGGGCGCGTCTAGTGCTCTACTTTCGAAGTTCGCAGCCATGTGCGGCACCCTCTTATGCGAACTTCGGAAGTAGAGCACTAGCAAACAGATTAATCGCAGTGCCGCTTGTCGATTTGAAGTTCCTGAGGCGAAGTTGCGGCACCCGGTGCAGGAACTTCAAATCGGCGGCACTGCCCAGCACGCGCGTCTCGCTCATTTTTCAACTCCGGGAACGAGCCTGCCGTTTTCGAGATGCGCCGGAACGTAGGTCGAATCCGGCGACGCCCCGGAATAATGCGCCAGCAGGACGAAGCTGATCACGACCAGCAGCAGCGCGCCGATCGACAGCCTGGCAATGACATGCATCGGCCATGACGACTGCACCAGCAGTCCGGAGCGTGTCGCGATCAGGAACACCGCATAGACCGCGAACGGGATCAGGAAGATTCCGATCTCGGTGAGAACCGGACGGATCATGGCAAGCATATCCGCTCGTACAGCACGCGCAGAATTCCCGCGGTGGCGCCCCAGATATAACGTTCGGCGAACGGCATGGCGTAATACGAGCGCTCCATGCCGCGGAATTCCTTGCTGTGCAGCTGGTGGTTGGCCGGATCCATCAGGAACGCCAGCGGCACCTCGAAGGCATCGTCCACCTCGCCCTTGTTGATTCGCAGCCTGAAGCCCGGTTTCACCAGCGCCACCGTCGGCAGAATGCGAAATCCGAAACCGGTCGCATACAGATCGAGATAGCCAAGCGGATCGACGAATCGGCGATCGAGCCCGATCTCCTCCTCGGCCTCGCGCAGCGCGGCGTCGAGCGGGGAAGCGTCGGTCACATCGATCTTGCCGCCGGGAAAGGC